>JAITJY010000040.1 GCA_031278675.1 Bifidobacteriaceae bacterium | reverse complement strand
GGAGCGATCATCAAATACATTGTCTCGCTCGGGGCGGACTCCGTCCTGGTCCCAGCGACCGAAGGGATGACTCAGAGCCAAGCGCTGGAGGCGCTCGCCAAAGCTAACCTGACCGTCTCGGAAACCAAGACCGTCAACAGTGCCACCATTCCCGTAGACCGTGTGGTTGGCACCGACCCGCCGGTTGACACCCAGGTCAAACCCGGGGACACCGTGGTCCTGCAAATCTCCAACGGCAAGACCACCGTGCCTGATTGCACCGGCAAGACCCAGTCCGACTGCTCAACCATCCTGAAGAACGCTGGCCTGGTGATGGGCACAGTCACCGAGGAAACCTCTGATGCGGCGGCGGGCACCGTGATCCGGACAGAGCCGGGTGTGGATGCAACTGTCGACCAGAACACCCAGGTCACCGTGGTGGTAGCGAAGGCGCTGGAGAAGAAGCCGCTGCCAGATTTCCGCGGTAAGTCTGCCTCGGAGGCGCGGAGCTGGCTCGACGGTGCGGGCATGATAGTCAACGAGGTTTACGAATCCTCGACCTCGGTGGCCGAAAACCGCGTGATCGACACCAACCCGTCGGCCGGCGCTGAACTGACCGTGGGCCAAACCGTCACCATCCGGGTCTCAAGCGGTCCGGGCCCCACGCCCACCCCTGACCCCAGCCAGACCCCATAAGGGGCTTAGCCTCGATCCAGGCTTAGCTGGACGCCAGCCCTGAGTTCGGCGCCTTGATCCCGGTGGCGAGCGCCGTGGCCCAAGCGCGGGCGCGGGCTGACTCGCCATCGTCCAACGGGCCGGACGTGTCCGCTACGAAGAATGTCGCGCCGCGCCGCGCTGCGGTGAAACCGGCCTGGCGGAGGAGGCGCGCGGCGGTCTTCGCGGCACTCGACGGCATGAAACTGGTGTGCAGCGCCGTGTCTACCGTCACCACCTTCAGGCCGGCCTGCGGGCTGAGGGTGGCAATCCACTCCCGCAGACCGGTCTGCGCGCTGGTCTTGGCGCCACGGGACCGCGCCCTAGAGCGGGTCGCGCTGCGCGGCAACGAATAGTTGTGGGTCGGGGCGGCCAGGACCAGCAGGTCCACAGCGCCGGGCAGGGTGGCGGGGGCGTCTTCGACGCCCCGCAACTCGACCGCCATCCCGCCCGGTCCAGCCAATGCGCCGGCAATCGCTTCGCCGAGGGCGGCCGTGTTGCCGAAATACGATTCGGTGACTATTAGCGCTGACATGATTCGCCTCCTGACCTTTCACGGCCAGCCTGCCTCACCCCGCCGCGCTCACCTCTCCCGCCGCCGGCCCCGTCTCAGATGACGAAACGGCCATCAGGTGCTGCCGACGCCGCCAGAAGGGCTGGACAAAGTTCCCGCTGCGGTGGACGCGGCCCAACAGCCACACGCCGAAGGCGCCGAGCACCACCATGGTCACCACCGACCCCTCAATCCCGAATAGGCCGCCCGTCAGCCACTCCGGGCCGCTCCAAGAGGTGACCAACATGCTGGATGGCTCACCCATCCCGGAGACCACCGACCCCCAGATCGGTCCCTGTGTCATGTTCCAGGCAAAATGCAGACCAATGACCCACCACAGCGACCGGGTTGCCATGTACAGCGCCGGGAAAACCAACGACTCGATAGCAATCCCCATCCCGCCGACCAGCGTGCCATCCGGGTTAGCGACATGAATCAGCCCGAACACTAGGCAGCTCCCAATGATCGCGACCCATGAACCGAACGTGTCCTCCAGCAACCGGAACATGGCACCACGGAACATCAGCTCTTCAGCGACGCCCGCCGTCACTCCCACCATCAACAGGTCGTTCCACGGTGAATATGACCCGTTGAAACCGATGATCCTGTAGGAACCGGCGAGCGCCAGCAAGCCAATGATCAACGACATGGCGATGAAGCCGACCAGCGCACCTTGTGCGAGGCCCGCGAGGCGCCGCCACCCCAGTTCAACCGGCCAGCCGCGTTTTTCCATCGCGCAGGTCATCACCACATAAGCGACGATGGCGCCAAGCAATTCCGTCAGCGCCAGCCCGCTGTAGGAGATCTCGTCCATCACGGGCGCTAGCGCTTCGTTCGGGTCGCTCGCTCCTTGCGCTCCCGCTAGGGCGCCGCCGGCCAGCGCAGCGAGGACGAAGATGAGCGAGCCCGCCACCATGATCGCAAACAGCGTCCCCCAGAACACCAGTGCGCGCAGCCCAGCGTTGAACCGCCACCGGTAACGCGGCGGCCACGGCTTGTAGGGCTGATCCACCCCGAGCAGATCGCCTGGCCGCAGGCGTGAGACCGGATCGTAGATCCAGTTGTACAGGCTCATCAGTCTGGGGGCGCGTCGCCCAAATCTTCGCCGTCCCCGTCTGAGCCCGCGGTGGCTTTCTTGACGGCCTGACCGGCTTTCTTGACGGCATCGCCCGCCCGTTTTGTTGCGTCCTGGACGGCTTTGACGGCGGCCCCGGCTGCCTCACCGACGGCTTGGGCGGCATCTCCCGCTGCGTCCGAGAGGTCTTCTACCGGCACGTCTTCGAGTTCGTCCCAGTCTTCTTCTGCCCACGGATCAGTCAACGGGCGGGTCTGGCGCCAGAACCAGTAGCCAATCGCGGCCGCCAGGACCGCGCCGGCGCTCCATCCGGCCACGCGCCGGCGCCGGCGGCGGCGAGCGGCCTTGGCGAGCGCCAGTTCGGCGCCGGTGGCGGCCTGGGCCGCAGAACTCGCGGCGGCCACAATCGCGGGCAGGGCGCGCTCTACTATGAGGTCCCGGGCGTCATCGACCTTCGGGGCCAACGCCTTGGCGGCTTCTTCAATCTTGGGAGCCGCAACTGCGACCGACTTGTTCCAAGCGTCTTCCACCTTGGGCGAAGCCCACTCCCAAGCGGCTTCGATCTTGGGGCCAGCCTTCGCACTGACCAGTTCGCTGACCGTGGCAGCGGCCGATTTGGCGCTTTCGCCCAACTCTTGGGCCTTATCTACCAAAGACGAGCCAGCCACAAACTCCTTCACCTTCGACACGGAACGGCCTGACTTGGCCATGGGCTTCTCCTTACCAGTTTGGCTTCGCGGGACCGGCTCGGACCCGCGCTCACCCAATGTTACGGCCAAGCGTGGGAGGATGGCGGGATGCAAGCAATTCTTCACACGAATATGGGCGACATTCGCCTAGACCTGTTCCCCGAATCCGCTCCGGTCACGGTGGCGAACTTCACCGGCTTGGCGGACGGCTCCAAGCCGTGGCGTGATCCCCGCACCGGCGCCGAGGGCCAGGGCCCGCTCTACAACGGGGTGATCTTCCACCGCGTGATCTCCCGGTTCATGATCCAGGGCGGCGACCCGGAAGGCAGCGGCTGCGGCGGCCCCGGTTACCAGTTCGACGATGAAATAGACCCGGCCTTCACCTTTGGCGAGCCGTACATGCTGGCCATGGCCAACGCCGGGTTGCGGCGTGGGCGCGGCACCAACGGGTCGCAGTTTTTCATCACTTTGGCGCCCACCGAGTGGTTGAACGGCAAGCACACTATCTTTGGACAAGTGTCTGATGAACCATCACGTGACGTGGTGAAAGCGATTGGTGGAGTGCCGACCCGCCCCGGCGACCGGCCGGTCCAGGACGTGGTCATAGACTGGGTCGAAATCCTCCCATGATGCCGCCGGGCACCCCGCCGGATGATCCCGCCCTGGGGCCCGCCGCCGTCCCCGTCTGTCCGCGCCATCCCGGCACGCCAGCCCTGGTCCGGTGCCAGCGCTGCCGACGGCCGGTCTGTCCGGCATGTCAGGTTCAGGCCGCTGTCGGGGTCCAGTGCCCCGAATGCGTCAGGGCGGGCCGCCGGGCCCGCCCCATGCTCCGGTCGGTGTTCGGCGCCCCGCTGACGCGGGGCGCCCCGGTGATGACAATCGGTGCGATTGCGCTTTGCGTGGCCGTGTTTGTGGGCCAGATCGCCTCCGGCGAGCGTTTGACTCAGGAGTTGATCTTGTATCCGGCCGGTGTTTGGTACCAGCCGTGGCGTCTGGTCACATCCGCGTTCCTGCACGGCAGTGTGTTGCACTTGGCATTCAACATGTACGCCTTGTGGCTGGTGGGCGGGTTTGTCGAACAGCTAGTGGGGCGAACCCGGTTCGCCACGATCTATCTGGCCTCCGCGATCGGTGGGCATGCCGCCGTCTTGACGTCTTACCGCGTCTTCGACTTCCCCGATTTCCAGGCCGCCTACACGGGCACCTTAGGCGCCTCAGGTGCGGTGTTTGGGCTGTTCGCGGCGGCGTTTGTGCTGTCGCGGCGCCTGGGCGGCAATATCCGGGGGATCGCGGTGGTGATCGGGGTGAACCTGGTGTTCGGGTTCATGGTCGCGAACATTTCCTGGCAGGCGCACCTTGGTGGCCTGGCGCTGGGCGGGGCGCTGGCCCTGGTCTACGCCTATGCGCCGCCCCGGCGGCGCCGAGCCTACGCCTGGGCGGCAGGGATCGGTGCGGCCTGCTTGCTAGCGGCGGTGATAGCGGCGACTGCCAGCCCTTGGGCGCTCGGCGGCTAGGACGGTGTTGAACAACGCTCTCCGAGAGCGAATTGCACCGTTGTAGTTTTCCCCAGAGTTATCCCCGTCTGTGGAATCGCCGGACTGACGCTACCTCTAGCGCCAGCCAGTGGTCATGCCGAAGCCGGCCATGATCAGCCCAAACCCAATCAGCAGGTTCCAGTTGTGGATCGCGCCGATGGGCAGGGCTCCGCTCGACAAATAGAACACCACCACCCAGAGCAGACCCAGGATCATGACGGCAACCATCACCGGGGCCCACCAACCCGGCGTGGGACGCGGCGCCTTGGGGGGCGGCGGCGCGATATACACCTGCTTCTTCTTGCGGCGCGACCTTGATTCCGGCACCCTGGCTTCTCCTAAATCTGCGTTCGTCCACCGCCGCCACCCCCTTTGGCCGGGCCTGACCGACCTGCGGAACACCTGTGGCGGCTATCTTGTTTACAGACTAGCGAAGTTGCGTGGGCAAAGGGGAAGTGTTGCGACTTAGGGGATCATCTCGCCGCTGGCGGCGCGGTGCGGCGTCGGTCGGTCTGGTTGCCGTGCTCGCCGGCCTCCTGTTCGCCTTAAGCGCACGGGCGGCCACCGGCTCCGATCTACGCGACGCGCCCGGCCTGCGCGGAATGCTCACCACCCGAGACCGGCAAGTCGCCGAACTAGAGGACTACAACGCCGAGTTGGCCGGTCAAGTCGCCGAGTTGCTGGAGTTGGCCGGTCAAGACGCCACCGCCTTGGACCCGGCGCTCGCCCTGGCCGCCGGGGCCACCGCTGTAGCCGGTCCCGGCCTGGAAATCACGCTCGATGACGCCCAAGGCCTCGACGCCATCGCCACCGAAACCAATCCCGCTGAGCGGCTGGTCCACCAACAAGACATTGATGCCGTGATGAACGCGTTGTGGACCGGCGGCGCGGAAGCGATGACGGTCCAAGGGCACCGCATCACCTCCAACACGGCCGTCAAATGCGTCGGGAATGTGATCCTCGTGGCCGGCCGCGTCTATTCGCCGCCCTATCTGATCGCCGCGATCGGCCCTGAGAGCGAAATGCGGCGCGCACTGGATGCCGCGCCGCTGGTTGGTGCCTACCGTGAACGGGCGGCGCGGCTGGGGCTTACCTGGTCGGCATCGGGCAAAGACAACCTGGAACTCCCGGCGGATGCCACTGCCCTAGGCAGCCTCCGGTACGCTGGGGCAACCGACCACGCACCAACCGAGAGCGCGCCATGACCGAACTGCTGCCGCCGGCCTTCCCGCCCGCGCCTGGCCCAGCGGCGCCCTGGGCACCGGTGCCGCCACCGCGTCCGGCCCGGCCTTACAGCCGGCGCGAACAAAAACAACGCCACCGGCGGCGGGCCGCGGTTGGGCTGGTCGGCGTGATCGGCGAATTGATGATCACACTCGGCGCGCTGCTCGCGCTGTACGTGGTCTGGGAACTGGTGTGGACGGACGTTGAAGCGCACCAGGAAGCGGCCGCAGTGGTGGAACTGGTCGAGCACCGGACGGACTGGATCGAACCCAACCCCGTCTCCCCTTATGCGCCCCACCGGGACCCGGCTACGGAGGCGCCGCCGGTGGATGAGGCGCCGCTGGCAACGCCATCGTTCGGGGATTCGTGGGCGTTGCTGCACGTGCCCCGGTGGGGGTTGGACTACAACGTGCCCATTGTCGAGGGCACGGATCGCGTCCAAATCCTGAACAAGGGGCTGATCGGGCACTACCTGGGCACGGAGGGGCCGGGACGGATCGGGAACTTTGCGACCTCCGCGCACCGCACCACTTACGGCAAGCCCTACAACCTGGCCGCCGAACTCGAAGACGGCGATTCGTTGATCGTGGAGACCGCCGAATACTACTTCGTCTACCGGGTCTACGGCCGTGAGATTGTCTACCCGGACGCGGTGCGCGTGATCTGGCCGGTCCCGAACGAGGAGGGCGCCGTCCCCACGCGCCGCCTCATGACCCTGACCACCTGCCATCCGATGTTTTCTGCGCGCCAGCGCTATGTGGTGTGGGGCGAACTGGCGTATTGGACCGCGAAGGCGGACGGTCCCCTCGAAGAGTTGGCTGGGTAGGCGAGATGTACGGCTGGCTCTGGCACCATCTTCCCGGACCGTGGTTTGTCCGGGTGTTTTTACTGGCTGCGGCCGCCGCCGGGATAGTTGCGGCCTGCTTTGTGTGGTTTTTCCCGTGGGTTTCGCCGCTCCTGCCGTTCAACCACGTCACCATAGGCGACGAAGCGGAGCCCGCCCCGACCGTTACCACCACGGTGACGATCAGTCCCAGCGCTTCCCCCTTGGACGATGCCGCCCCCTCCGCCTCCCCGTAGGCCGACGCCGCTCCGTCGGGTTCCCCGGAGGCCGACGCCGCCCCCTCCGCCTCCCCGTAGGCCGATGCCGCCCCCTCCGCTTCCCCGTAGGCCGATGCCGCTCCGTCGGGTTCCCCGGAGGCCGACGCCGCTCCCTCCGCCTCCCCGTAGGACGATGCCGCTCCGTCGGGTTCCCCGTAGACCGACGCCGCCCCCTTCGCTTCCCCGTAGCGGGCGCTTGCGCCCAATCGGTGGGCTTCGCGCCCGCCCGGGACCGGCTCCCGGGGCGCCCCCGGCCAAGCCACCACCCGCTATCGCGCGCGACGCACAGCTCGCACGGCAGCGGCCACTAGCCCCCCAGGATGTCCACGGGCGTGCCCGGCACCACGGTGGCGGCGAGTGCATCAAGGTCCGTCAGGTGGATCCGGACGCAGCCGTTTGAAGTCGCGCCGGCCAGGTCAACCGACGCTTCGTTCCCGAGCGGACCGTGGATCGCGATGATAGCGTCGCCTGAACCTTGCCAATTGCCGATTGTTTCAGAGTGGGCTGATAACACCAACACCAGATCGCCATAGCCGGGTGATTGGCCGGGATAGAGCATGGTCACGAAGAAATGCCCCGCCGGGGTTGGGGTGGCCGGGCGGCCCACAATGGCCGGCACATCCATGATCACCGCACCCGACTCCAACCACTGTAAACGGTGTTCTACCAGGTCAATCACTATTCGGTAAGGCGTTAGGCTGGTTTCCACACCGGCGGCTGAGATCCAGGCGGTCGCTTCGTTGGGCCGCTGCTGGAGACGCACCAACAAGTAGCCATCCTGTTGACCAATCACCGGCAACGCCGACGGATAGCCCCACCAACTCCCCGCGACCGTGCCGGTGCGTTCCCCGCCGGGAGCGGCGTAAGCCGGCACATCGCCCGTCAGGTGCGCAATCCGGTACGGTCCCTCGGCCGGGGCGGCCGGGGGTGCGTCCTTGGCGGCGCCGGGAGCGAGCGCCGTGGCGGTGGCGCGCGGGCTAGGCGGGACGTCATCGGCCTTGGCCACTTCGGTTAGACCAACTGCGAGCCACGCGGCTAACGCCGCCACCAGTGCGAACGCAGCGGCTACGGCCAGGCGGCGCGGGCGGCGCCCCTCTCGCGTGTCCGGCAGGCTCATGCAGGCATAGTAGTACCCGTGGCGCCTGGGAGAGCGTTGAACAACGCCCTCCAACGGCGTCCGACAGCGCTTGTCTGCCGCGTTTGTGCTGATGAGAGCTTCGCTCTCGCCTGCGTTAGCACCGTCCTTGGCCGTACCGGGCGACGGCGGCGGCGGCATCGGCGAACTGGTCTTCGCTGAGCAGCGCCGGCGACCCGGCCGGGCGGGCCGCCAAATAGACCTGGCAAACCCACTCAAGGTAAACCGCTGCCGTGTAAGCCGCTTTGATTGAGGCGCCCCAGGTGGTGGCGCCATGGTTGCGGAGCAGGACTGCGTTCCGGCCGGCCATGGCCGCCTCAACCGCACTGGCCAACTCTGCCGTACCGAACAGCGCATAAGGCACCACCTGGACGGCGCCGCCGCACGGGGCAAGCATGTAGTGCGCCAACGGTACCTCGCTGGCCACCAAGCCCAGCGCTGTCGCGTAAACCGGGTGGCAGTGGACCACCGCCTGGGCGTCGGTGTTGGCGTAAACCACCAGGTGCATAGGCACCTCCGTGGACGGTTTGAGGTCCCCGTCCACCTGGGTGCCATCCAGACCGACCACACAGATCGCTTGCGGTGTCAACTCGTCATAATCCACGCCGCTCGGGGAGAGAGCGATCAGGTCGCCCTCCCGGATAGAAACGTTCCCAGACGTGCCGACCGTGAGGTGGTCGCGCGTCATCCGGCGGCAGTAGTCGACCACTTGGGCGCGGGCTTGGTGAAGTAGCATCACGCGTCCGCCGCCAGTGCGTCGAGGCCGGCTTTGAGGGCGGCCAGCTTGGCTTGGTCAACCACGGCGCGGTCCGGGTCATAGGTGGACATCGAGGCGTCGCCTTGAGCCAGCGGGTTGCCGTCGATCGCCAGGATCACGCCAGCGGCCACGCGGTGCAACGCGGCCAGGACCAGCAGGGCCGCGGCTTCCATCTCGACGGCGATGGCGCCGCAATCGCGCCACACCGTGTGCGGTAGCGCTTGCGCCGGTCCGCCGTAGGTGGTCAGCGGGCTCGGGTAGAACGCGGCGACGGTCGCGGCTACGCCGACGTGGACGGGTAACCCGGTGGCGCGGGCGGCCTGCGCCAGGGCGGCGGTCAGGCGGGGGTCCGCCAGGGCAGGATAGGCCAGCGGGGCCAGGGCTTCGCTCAACCCGTCGGCACGGACCGCGCCGGAGGCGACCACCAGGGCGCCGTCCGTCACCTCTGGGGCCAGTCCGCCCGCAGTGCCGACCCGGATGATAGTGGTTGCTCCGGCGCGGCTGAGTTCCTCAAAGCACGCCGCAGCGCCGTTGGCGCCAACCCCGTGCGAGACCACACTGACCGGGACGCCTTTCCAATGACCGGTCCAGGTGACGTATTCGCGGTTGAGCGCTATCTGTTCGCCTCCATCCAGCATGCCCCCGGCGCGGCGCGCCCGTGCTGGATCTCCGACCACGAGGACGCGTTCAGCCAGACGCGCCACCGGTATGCCGGTCAAGGGTTGGATGGTTTGAGTAGCCACAGCTACCTCCTAGATGCCTCTGATGGGCCTGTGATGGGCCTGCGATATGCCTGTTAGATGTTGGTTAGATGTCTGCGAGCACGCCGTGGCAGGCGCAGCCCGGATTGGGTTCAAGTAATTCGACTGTGCGTTCCAGGACCCGTCTGATCCTTGGTTGGGCGTCCCGCACGGTCCGCCAGACCAATCCAGCCGTGACCGGTTCGTCTTGCAGGCCGGCCACGCCGGCGTCTAAGTCGGAGACGAACGAGATGTTGACCACACACATCGCAGCTTCCCGCGCCAAGGCCGTCTCAGGGAACTGCGTCATGGACAACACCGAGAACCCCAACGTCTGGTACACCTGCGATTCGGCCCGCGTCGAAAAGCGCGGCCCCTGGATCACCACAGCGGTCCCGGTCGGATGGAACGCCTCCCCCAAGCCTTCGAGGGCGGTGCGGGCCGCCGCCCGCAGGGCGGGACAGTACGGGTCCGCCAGGGAGGCGTGGACCACCTTGGGACCCTCGAAGAAGGTTGAGGCGCGGCCGGTGGTGCGGTCATAGAACTGGTCCACCAGGACAAAGTGGCCCGGACGGTAGTCCGCCCGTAACGAACCGACCACCGAGGATGTGACCAACGTGGTGACCCCCAGTTCCTTCAGCGCCCAAATGTTGGCCCGGTAATTGACGAGATGCGGTGGGACCGCGTGGTCGGTGCCGTGCCGGGTCATGAACGCAACCTCTTTGCCACCCAGCACGCCAATACTCACCGCCGAGGCCGGTTTGCCATAAGGCGTGTCGAGTAAGACCCGCTCGGCGTCTGCCGCCAGTTCGTAGAGGCCCGAACCACCAATCACTCCAAGTTCAACCATTCGCTGTTCCTTTCGCTAAACCGCTTGGCGTTCACCAAGCTGGGCGGGTAGACATGGCACCATCCACCACCAAGTCGTGGCCAGAAATGAAACTGGCCCGGTCTGAGGCCAAAAAAACACACGCGTGGCCTATATCCTCCGGGCTAGCGGTCCGCCCCAAGGGCACCGCCGCCAGCCACTGCGCCCGGCCGGCGGGCCACGTTTCGGCCAAGTCGCCTCGGTCCACCAGCCCCGGTGAGACGCTGTTGACTCGAATGCCGTAGCGGCCTAATTCCAGGGCGGCGGCCCGGGCGTGCATCTTGACCCCGGCCTTGGCGGCCGCATAGTGGGCGTGGCCCACGGCCGGCAAGGACGCTTCGATTGAGGCGATGTGGATGATGCTGCCGCCTCCCGCCCGGCGCATCGCTCCGAGTACCGCCTGTGTCACCGTGAACGTGCCGGTCAGGTTGACTGCCACGACGGCATCGAACTCCGGCTGCGTCATGGCCGCCAACTCTTGGACTGGCTGGATGCCCGCATTGTTGACCAGCACATCGATCGCGCCGAACCGGGCGAGGACCGCCTCGGCCACCCGGGCCATGGCGGCCGCGTCCGTGATGTCGCCGGTCACCGCGAGAGCCGGGGTGCCCGCCGCGCTCAACTGGGCGGTCAGGGCGTCCGCCGCCGCTTCGGGGCTAAGCGAATGGATCACCACGTTGGCGCCCACAGCAGCGAAACAGCGCACAATGCCTTGCCCCAGGCCCCCGGTGGCACCCGTGATGATCACGGTCCGGCCCGCTAGTTCACTCATTTTGGTCTCCTTGGCGCACGGTTGCCCGCGCCGCATCCTCACTGCGGACCCGCATCAACGAAAACGTGAAATAGCCTTCCCGGAAATAGGTCCGCGCATAAAAGACCGGCGTGTTCGCGCCATCGAAATGGAGCTGATACAACCCCACGAATGATTCGCCGGCCGAAGCGCCCGTCAAACCAATATCCGCGCCTACGGCGGCGTGTACTTCGGTGGTCGCATAACGGATCGGGTGACCCATTTCGGCCCACAACGAAAACAGCGACCCTTCGATGCCTTGCACATCGAAGCCCGGCGGCAAGAGATCCGCGCGTAAAGTCTCGAACGAGACCGCCACCATCCGTCCATCAGCCTCCACCTGACGGGAAGTGGAAAACACCGTGAGCGGCTCCGGGCCGGGCAAACCTAAACGTTGGCGGACGGCATCGGTCGCCGGTAACAACTCGCGGGACGTGTAGCGCATGTGGGCGTCCATCCGGGCATCCCTAATGGTGTCCGTCATCGACGTCAACTCCACCAAATTGGACTCCAGCGCCCCGGCGAACGCCGTGACATAGGTTCCCGCGCCGTGGCGCGTGACCACCAAACCCTGGGAGGCCAGCTCTTGGACCACGGCCCTGATGGTGCCGCGGGCAACGGAGTATTCCGAGGCCAGGTCGTATTCGCCGGGCAGGGCGGCGCCAACGGCCCATTCCCCGTCGTGGATGCGGGCCCGCAAGTCGGCCGCCACCACGCTGCCGACCTTCGCGGAACGTGTGCGGCGCGAACCTTCAACTCCTTTAGGGCCATTCGGGCGGCGCGGGCTCATCTGACCAGCTCCTTGATGCGTCCGGCCAAAGTGGGGTAGCGCACCGCCAACGCCGCGCTACCCAGCTCAAACCCGTCCCAAGCGAACGGCGGTGCCATCGTGGTGCCGACCAAGCTCCACGCGCCGCTGCTCGTTGACCCCTGCCACGCACCTGGCGCCACCCTGAATTGGGGCCGCTGGCCCCGGGCCAGGTCCGGACCCAAGGTTACTTGGTCGGAAGCACCGTCCGGGTAAAGCACCAATAAGTTGAGCGGATCGCCAGCGTAGTAGTGGTAAACCTCGGCGGAACTCAGCCGGTGCAACGCCGAGAATTCGTCGCCGCCGACCGCATAATAGATGGAACTACTCCACTGATCTGCATGGGTTTGGCGGAACAGGCCCCCTTCGTGTTCCAGCGGGGCTAAGTCCAATAACGCTGCTACTTGGTTCAAACCGTCCACTTTTTGACTCCTTTCGGCACTGGGGGCGCTAGACCAACTGCCGTTGACGGAATTGGCGCGCCGTAAATAGCAGGGCGACCAACGTCACGACGTAGGGCACGGCGTCCGTGATTTGGGCGGGCAACCCCTGCCCCTGAAGCCTAAAGCCGATCGCTTCGGTAAACCCAAACAATGCGGCCGCGCCCAGGACACCGACGGGGTGAGCCCGGGCCAGCATAACCGCTACAACTGCGATCCAGCCGCGCCCCGCCGACATATTCTCTGAGAATTGGACCACGTTGCCGAGAGCCAATTGGGCCCCGGCCAAACCACACAGCACACCGGAGCCAAGGATTGCCGCATAGCGGTAGGCGGTCGGGTTGACCCCTAAGGTCTGTGCGGCCTGCGGGTTTTCACCGACGCCCCGCAACCGCAGTCCCCAAGCAGTCCGGTAGATCAACACCCACAGCACTGCGACCAGCACAAACGCGAGGTAGCCCAAACAGGTTTGGCGGAATAGCACCGGCCCCAGCCAAGGCACGGTGGCCAAGCCCGGGATGGCCACGGTGCCCAGTCCGGCTATCCGCGGGTCCTGGAAGACGCCTTGGACCCCGAACAGGCCCACCAGCAAGAAGGACGTGAGGCCAACGGCGAGGATATTCATCGCAATCCCCAACACAATCGGCTCCGCTCCGCGGCTGGCTGACCCGACCGCGAGGATCGACGTGAACGCGGTGGCACAGACCACGGCGGTCAACACCCCAACCAGCGCCGACCCGGTGTAATAGGAGCCGGCCACGGCCGCGAACGAACCGACCAGCATCTGGCCTTCCAACCCAATGTTGAACACGCCTACCTTGTCGCAGACCAACCCACCCAACGCCGCCAACAAGATGGGGATCATGGCGCGCACCACAGATTCGAGCAGCGCGCTATCGAACAGGTCAGTCATGTCGCCTCCGTTCCGCGCTGGGGCGGCGTCTGGCGCGGTGCGGCCAGGAGATCCGCAGCGCTATCAGCACAATGACCAGGCCTTGGATCACTGCGGCGATCTGCGGTGACATGCCTTCGGCCCGGCTCATGGCCC
>JAITJY010000011.1 GCA_031278675.1 Bifidobacteriaceae bacterium | reverse complement strand
GTTGGCGAAATATGCGCCGGGGGCGCGGTTTGACTCGGTGATTGCCGACGAGTCGATGGCGGGCGAGCAAGCGGACCTGGAGTCGGTGGTGGCGCGGTTGGGCGGCCGGTTGTTGGTGCGGCCCGTGCGGCGCAAGGCCAGCCCGGGGGAACATGATTCTTTGCGGCTCGCTGCGGTGTACCGTGAGATCTTCTCGTAGGAAGGAGCGGCGATGGCGTTGACCACCACCGTGAAAGAGGAGTTGGCCCGGATCAGGGGGGGGAACACCTGCTGCCGCAAATCGGAGAGCGCCGTGATCTTGCGGTTCGCCGGCGGCCTGCATATCATTGCCGGCCGGATTGTGGTCGAGGCCGAATTGGACACCGCGATAGCGGCTAGGCGCCTGCGCCAAACCGTGGCTGACCTGTATGGGAACTCGTCGGAGATCGTGGTTGTGAGTGGCGGCGCGCTGAAGCGCGGGACTCGTTACCATGTGCGGTTCGCCGCCGGTGGCGGCGGGCTGGCCCGCCAGGCCGGGTTGGTGGATCTGCGGGGCCGGCCTGTGCTTGGCTTGCCGCCGAACATTGTGGCCGCCAGCTTGTGCTGCGCTGAGGCGGCCTGGCGGGGAGCGTTCTTGGCCCGCGGTTCTTTGACAGAGCCTGGCCGGTCGGCCGCCCTGGAGATCACTGCGCCCGGGCCGGAGGCGGCCTTGGCCCTGACCGGGGCGGCGCGCCGGTTGGGGGTCGCCGCCAAGGCGCGTGAGGTGCGCGGGTTGCACCGGGTGGTGATCCGGGATTGTGACGCGATCAGGACAATGTTGACCAAGATGGGGGCCCATGAGGCGGTGATCATCTGGGAGGAGCGGCGCTTGCGCCGCGAGGTGGCCGGGACGGCCCACCGCATGGCGAATTTCGACGATGCGAACATCCGGCGGTCGGCCCGGGCCGCCGTGGCGGCGGCGGCGCGGGTGGAGCGTGCCTTCGAGATTTTGGGCGATGCCGTCCCCGACCACCTCCGTAAGGCCGCTGAACTGCGTCTGGCGAACAAGGAAGCATCGCTGGAAGAACTCGGTGTGATGATTGACCCGCCCCTGTCGAAGGACGCAATTGCCGGCCGGATTCGTCGCCTCCTCGCCATGGCGGATCGCCGTGCTCTAGAACTCGGCCTCCCCCTGACCGAAGCAGCCCTCCCCATGGATCTCTACGACCTGTAGCTGGGCGGTGCCCGGGGCGCCGGGCGGCCCTGGACAAACCCTCGGGGCGTGATGATTGCGGGCGGAGGGCCCTGCGGGCCGACCTGCGAAGTTGCCCGTATTTGCACGTTTTCGAACTGTGGGCCTTTCGGTGCGGCCGGTGGGGACGGTGGATGCTAGTGTCGTTTAGTGGCTGGGGTCTGCGAGACCTGGCCAGTCCAGGGCAAGGCGCTTGGTGCCTGCCACAACGCCTATTTGCGCCGGCGTTTACCGGCGGTACCCAAAAGGGGGATAAACAAGTGACGATTCGCGTTGGAATCAATGGGTTCGGCCGGATTGGCCGCAATTTCTACCGGGCGATCCTGGCTAGCGACGCCGACATCCAAGTCGTGGGCGTCAATGACCTGACCAGCCCGCAAGCGCTGGCCAACCTGCTGAGATTCGACTCAGTGCTCGGTCGGCTGGATGAAGAGGTGTCCTATACGGACAGTTCCATCACAGTTGGCTCGAACACGTTCAGGGTCACCGCAGAGCGGGACCCCTCTAAACTGCCGTGGGCGGAACTGGGTGCGGACATCGTGATCGAATCGACCGGTTTCTTCACGGACGCGTTGAAGGCCAAGGCCCACATCGACGCGGGTGCGAAGAAGGTCATCATCTCGGCGCCCGCCAAGAATGACGACGGCACATTCGTGATCGGGGTCAACGAGAAGAACTACGACCCGGCCATTCACCACGTCATCTCGAACGCATCTTGCACCACCAACTGCCTAGCTCCGCTGGCGAAGGCGCTGCATGACTCGATCGGGATTGTCCAGGGCCTGATGACAACGATCCACGCCTACACCGGCGACCAGAACCTGCAAGACGGTCCGCACCGCGACCCCCGGCGCGCCCGCGCGGCGGCGGTCAACATTGTGCCAACTTCGACGGGAGCAGCCAAGGCGATCGGGTTGGTGCTACCAGAGCTGAAAGGCAAGCTGGACGGATATGCCCTCCGGGTGCCGGTGATCACGGGTTCAGCGGTCGATCTGACGTTTACGGCGCCGCAAGCCGTCTCGACGGAAGAAGTCAACGCCGCTGTCAAGGCCGCCGCTGAGACGGATGAACTCAAAGGCATCCTGGTCTATTCGACTGATCCGCTGGTTTCGACAGACATCGTGACGCACCCGGCTTCCACCATCTTCGATTCCGGCCTGACCAAGGCGATCGGGGATCAAGTCAAGGTGGTCGCTTGGTATGACAACGAATGGGGCTATTCGAACCGCCTGATTGACCTGACGGTTTACGTCGGGGACCGCCTGTAGGCGAGGCCGGATGTGGGGTGCGGCTGAGGGGGCGCCGCACCCCCGACGCATGCCCTGGCACGCTGCCAGCTGGCGGGTTTTTCCAGCGGATTGAGCTAAGACTGAGGAGCTAAACCACATGGCAATCAAGACAATCGACACATTGGGTGACCTAGCCGGTCGGCGCGTTTTGGTCCGGGCGGACCTCAACGTCCCGTTGGACGGCCAGCGCATCACCGACGACGGCCGCATCCGCGCCTCGCTGCCCACCATCCAGCGGTTGGCCGGCGCGGGCGCCAAGGTGATCGTGATGGCCCACTTGGGCCGGCCGAAGGGCGCACCGGAGGCGAAGTATTCGCTTCAGCCGGTCGCCGTCCGCCTGGCCGAGTTGCTCGGCACGCCGGTCGCGTTCGCCGAGGACACTGTGGGTCCCATCGCCGCGCAGCGGGTCGCGGCAGCCAAGGACGGCGACGTGGTCCTCCTGGAAAACGTCCGGTTCAACGCGGGTGAAACCGCGAAGGAGGATCCCGTTCGGCAAGCTTTCGCTGCCCAGCTCGCCGCGCTCGGCGACGCTTTTGTTTCGGACGGGTTCGGTGTGGTCCACCGCAAACAAGCCTCGGTTTACGATATTGCCCAGCTGGTGCCGGCCGCCGCCGGCGGCTTGGTGCTCTTGGAGGTTGAGGCGCTGAGCCGGGCCACGGTCAACCCCAAGCGGCCATATGTAGTGGTCCTGGGCGGATCAAAAGTCTCGGACAAACTCGGGGTGATCGGCAATTTGCTGACCAAAGCAGATGCTTTGCTGATCGGCGGCGGGATGGTCTACACGTTCTTGGCGGCGCAAGGCTACCCGGTGGGGGCTTCGCTGCTGGAAGAAGACCAGATCGATACGGTGCGGGGCTACCTGGCCGAGGCGGCGGCATCGGGCCCCCGGATTCAACTGCCAACCGACATTGTGGTGGCCGACAAGTTCGACGCGGCGGCGGCCCACTACGATGTGGCGGCCGATGCGATCCCGGAAGGCTGGCTGGGACTGGATATTGGGCCGCAGTCCCGTAAGGCGTTCGCGGCCACCATCCGGGACGCGCTAACCATTGTGTGGAACGGCCCGATGGGTGTGTTCGAGTTCCCGGTGTTTGCAGCCGGGACCCGCGATATTGCCCAAGCGATGGTGGATGCGGCTGGATTTTCGATCGTGGGCGGCGGCGATTCGGCGGCCGCTGTACGGTTGCTGGGCTTGCCGGAAGACGGCTTTGGCCACATCTCGACCGGCGGCGGAGCGTCGCTGGAACTACTGGAGGGCAAGGTGCTCCCCGGGCTCGAAGTATTGGAGGCATGATCCCGATGACGCGTATCCCCCTGATGGCGGGTAATTGGAAGATGAATCTGGACCATCTTGAGGCGATCACGGTGGTGCAACGGCTGCATTGGGCGCTCCAGGATGCCCAGTTCGACTACTCGCAGGTCGAGGTGGCGGTGTTGCCGCCGTTCACGGCACTGCGCAGCGTCCAAACTGTGACAGATGCGGACAGTATGGCCATTGTTTATGGCGCGCAGGATGTGTCCACGCATCCGGCGGGCGCCTACACCGGTGAGATTGCTGCGGAGATGCTGGCCAAACTCGGGTGCCGCTATGTGGTGGTGGGGCATTCGGAACGCCGCCAGTACCACGGGGAGACGGATCAGGAAGTCGGCGAGAAGGCCCGCGCGGCACTGGGCGGCGGGATGACGCCCATCATCTGCGTCGGTGAGGCGTTGGCGATCCGCAAGGCCGGTGAGCATGTGGCTTACACCCTGGCGCAGATCGACGGCGTCTACGCGGAGTTGGGCCCGGACCTGGCCGCCGGCACGGTGGTGGCCTATGAACCGGTCTGGGCGATCGGCACCGGTGAAGTGGCGACCCCGGCGGACGCCCAAGAGGTCTGTGGGGCAATCCGGCAGCGTCTGGCGTCTCTCTACGGGCGCGACGCCGCCGAAGGTATCCGCATTTTGTATGGCGGGTCGGTCAAATCCTCCAACGTCGCCTCCATCATGGCCGAACCGGACGTCGATGGCGGTTTGGTTGGCGGCGCCTCCCTGGACCCGGCCGAGTTCGCCAAGATTTGCCGGTTTGCCGAACACATAGCGTAAGATGGTCCGCCGTGATTACTGCTCTCACCATCACCCTCCAGGTGATCTTGGTTATGACCAGCGCTTTCCTGATTCTGCTGATCCTGATGCACAAGGGCAAGGGTGGCGGGTTGTCTGACATGTTCGGTGGCGGGTTCTCCTCGAACCTGGGTTCTTCCGGCGTGGCTGAGAAGAACCTGAACCGGATTACAGTGGTAGTGGGAATCGTTTGGATCGCATCTGTGTTGCTACTAGCGTGGATCCATAAGGTGACGCAGTGATTTTTCGGAGTTTGAGTTTGGCGGTAAGGAGCTAGGTGTCATGGCAGGTGGCAGCGCAATTCGGGGTTCGCGTGTGGGGGCCGGTCCGATGGGCGAAGAAGAGCGGGGCGAGGTGG
>JAITJY010000005.1 GCA_031278675.1 Bifidobacteriaceae bacterium | reverse complement strand
CTCGCCCTGATCTGCAACCTGGTCATCGTGACCGCCAGAGCCAAGCCCCCGTCCCCTAAGGCCGAAGACGGTCCGTCCGCAAGCCCCAAGCCCGCGTCCGCCCCGCCCGCGGGCGACGCGGCGGACGCGACCGATGACGACGACGAGGGCGACGATGGCGACGATGGCGCGGCGAGGTCCCGGGCGGCATCGGACACCGGCGCCCGAGCCAAGCGCGGCACCTTGGCCGCCTACGCGACCGGCTTCACCGTGGCGGCCTGGCTGGCTTTGACCGCCTACCTGGTGGTGCGGACCATCGCCACGGGCCACGGCCCGTTCGCCAACCAGCACGAGTTCGCCGTCGCTTTCACCTGGGGAATCGTGGCGGCATACCTGTTAGTCGAGTGGCGCCTTCGACTGCGAATCCTGTCCGTGGCGGTCCTGCCGGTGGCGCTGGCGCTGCTGGCCTACGGCATGCGTTTGGACACCGAGGCGGTCCCGTTGGTGCCCGCCTTGCAGAACTCGACCCTGTTGACATTGCACGTCGGCTTCGCGGTGGCGGCCTATGGCGCGGCCTGCGTCTCCTTCGGCGGCGCCGCCTGCTACCTGTTGTACAACAAAGTGGGCTTCTTGCGGGCCAAAGACGTCGAGGTCTACGACATCCTCGGCTATCGCGCCGCCGTGGTGACATTTCCGCTGCTCACAACCATGATCGTGTTGGGCGCGCTGTGGGCCGACACGGCCTGGGGGCGGTATTGGGGATGGGATCCGAAGGAGACCGCCGCGCTGGTGACCTGGCTGATCTACGGCGCCTACCTACACGCCCGCATCGCCCGCGGCTGGCGCGGCAAGAAGTCGGCCTGGCTGCTCATAATCGGGTTCGCGGCGGTGCTGTTCGCCTATTTCGGCAACCATTTCCTGGGAGGCCTGCACTCGTATGCCTGAAGCCGGCAAAACCCCGGGGCGCCTTAGAACCGTCCTGGTCGTGGCGCTGACCGCGGCGTTGGCGGCGGGCGCGGTCTATATCTTGCGAGGCGGCGAGCGAAGCGCGGCCGGCGCTCCGGGCGACTCCGGCGCGGTAACCCAAGTCGAGGCGGCGGGCGGGCAAAACGGGCCGGCGCCCGAAGTCGGCGAGCCGGCCCCTAACTTCGCCGAAACGGACGTCGAAGGACGCCAGGTGGCCCTGGAAGACCTGCGGGGCCGGCCCGTCTGGCTGGTTTTCGGCGCGACCTGGTGCGCCAACTGCCGCGCCGAGATGACCGACGTGGCGGCGGTCGCCCAGCAGTTGGCGGGCGAAGCCCAAGTCGTGGCGTTCTACTTCGGCGAGTCGGCCGAGGCGGTGGCGGACTACGCCGAACGGCTCGGGCTGGACTTCCCCCAGATCGCCGATCCCCTAACCGAGATCGGGGCCAAATACCGCGTCATGGGCGTGCCAACACATGTCTTCCTGGACGCCGATGGCGTCGTCACCGCCATCGACGTCGGCCCGCTGACCCAGGCCCAGGCGCTCAAGCGGCTCGGGCTCGATTAGCCGGACCCTAGCCGGGCCCCGCGCGCCGCGTCTGGCCGACGCGACACGCGGGTGCGTCCCGTGAGGGTCACGAAGCCGTGCCCGGCAGCGGCTTGGTCAGCTCCATATTGGCGAAGTCGGGGAACGGCCCCTCATATTCGTGCGGACCGAACCAATCGGCGGCGACTGTGCCGCCAAGCTCCTTCGACACAATGCTCAGCGCCGCCCGGCAGCCGCTCCACAAGCCGACGTGCTGGGCCGTGCCCATTGTGTACATACAGGTGTTGAATCCGCTGACGGCGATGCCGCCGGCGTACAGCCCGACGATTGGCTCATAGGCGGGATCGACGACTTGGCAGTCGGTGTTGATCCGGATGCCGTTGTTGGTCTGCATCAATATGGTGGACAGCTCGGACCCGTAGTACGGCGGGTCGCCGAACGGAAGCATGTACTTCGCGTCCTTGCCGAACTTCGAGTCCCCGGCGCCCGCCTTGGCGTCCGCGTCATAAAGGTTCATCTCCTCGACAAACGCCTCGACCGGCACGCCGATCAACCCCGCCAACTCCTCGAAGGTGTCGGCGACATAGACGTTCGGGTTGCTGCCGATATCCTTCAACTCTTCGCTGACATCGGTCGGCACCTGGTAGAAATAGAAGCTCGCGGCGTCCGATCCGTTGGCTTGGAAATAGTCGATCAGGCTTTGGCTGGCGACCGAGAACACTTTCCCCTGTTGCATGAAACTGTGGTCGATCGACGGGAAACTCCCCGGATAGTTCTCGCTGTGGAACCTGGTGCCGGTCTGGTTGACGAACACGCCCGCGTTCTGCATGGCCAGGCAGCAACTCAGCGGCGACTCCAACGACATGTCCTTGACCACCACCCACATCGGCGTGGGGTCGACGTTCTTTGACTTGCCATGGGCGGTGTACTCCACCAGCAAATGGCCGTCGCCGTCCTGGCCCTGGCCATATTCGGTGCACTTCTGCACGTCTTGACCCGTGTAGTAGCCGAGCAATTCGGTGTTGGTGCCCATGCCGCCGGTCGCCACCATGACGGCCTTGGCGTGGACGTTGGTGTATTCGCCGGAGCTGGTGTCCTTGATTTGGACGCCGGTGACGGTGTGCTCGTCACTCGTCAACAGGGCGATGGCCTGCGTGCTGAGCCGAAGCTCGACGTTGCCATAGGCGGCGTCCGACTCGATCTGGCCGACCAGGTGCTTGATTGTCAGC
This sequence comes from Bifidobacteriaceae bacterium, assembly GCA_031278675.1. GTDB lineage: Bacteria > Actinomycetota > Actinomycetes > Actinomycetales > WQXJ01 > JAIRTF01. Next base: position 1,027 of record JAITJY010000005.1, on the reverse strand, counting down.
GACCCGGTGTGGCCCTTATAGAAGAAGTGGTCTTCGGCCAGTTCGACGCCCCGCTTGTCGAAGAACCAGGCGCTGATCTTGCCATTGTCGGCATAGTAATTGGCATAGATAAACGGATCGGTGAGGTCCATTTGGCCGTCAACATGTTCGATTGCCCTGGCCAGGGCATCCTCCCAGGCCATACCCTCGCCGCCCTCGTTGATCTCGGCGAAATTGGTGTTGCCGCCCGGACCGCCCATCTTCTCGATTATCAGAACTTTGGAGTCGGGAGCTTGCTCGGCCACCAGCATCCCGCAGCACAAGCCGGTGATTCCAGAACCGATGACCACCAGATCCACGGTCTCCTCATTGGTTGTGTCGTGAACTGTGCCGATCTCGTCCGGGTTTGGATACTTCATATATCTGGTGCCGCCAGTCGCGGCGCCGGTCCCGCCCGCCGGCTCCTCGGTCTTGCTTGCCGGCGTGCAGGCCGCCATTCCGGCGACGGCCGCCGCGCCTCCGACGAGGACAGCTCCTTTCAGGAAACTCCTACGGTCGGGCCCTTCTCGTTTGAGTTCTTCCATGACTTGCTCCTTGTCGATTGAGGGCGCGGCCCTCCGCCAGTTCCCCGCCGGGGACCTCGAGGGCCGTCGGCGTCACCGCGCACCATTGCCGGTGACCGCACCGCCCACTGCCTTATCTGGGGACGTGATAGTGAGAACTCGGCAACCGTCCACGTTCGTCTGGGAGTTGAAGGCTCTGGTCGACATCGACGGGCGCCCGCCACCATCAAGCCCAACTATCGTCCACCCCCCCCCCCCGCTGTCAAGAGACCCCTTGCCGGCCCCGCCGCGCCCCGGCTGTCCAGAACCCGGCGCGACGCCCCGACCCAATAGTTACACGTCGAAGAGCCCCGAAACCCCTAGTGGGGCTAGCATGGGTGGCAAGCGTGCTGACAATGGGCCACCATGGCCCGACAACCGTTTGGAGGTCGGCAGAACAATGAAGTTCGACGTCATTACGAAGTCAGGTTTCCGTTGGGCCCGCA
>JAITJY010000409.1 GCA_031278675.1 Bifidobacteriaceae bacterium | reverse complement strand
CTCCATCTCGGGGAAGACAGCGGCGGCCGGGGTTTGGGCGCAGGCTCTCCTCGGGCTGCCGTTGCTTAGGCCGGTCACGCAGTCGCGGCCCAAGGCGGAATCCTCATCGTAGCCCCAGGTTAGGACCCGTCCAGTCGACAGCAGAGCGGCCCCAAACTGGTCACCGCTGTGGACCTGCACAATGTGCCCGTCTGTGGGCACCTTGGAATCCACCCCCTCGTAGTTCCTGAACCAGCGCTGCAACGCTTGAGACTTGCGCGCCGTGACGGCCTTTGGTTTTGACTCGTTGAGATTCATATTCGGTGTCACGCCACCTGAATACGCCCTGAAGGGCTCGTCGTTTGCTGGCCGCTCATAATAATCACTGTGACCGAAGTAGTAGACCTCGCCGTTGGCCAGCAAGACCCAGAACGTGCCGTAGCCGCCCTCAATGGCGACTGGCCGGGTCCCGGCCCTGTCATCAACTGCGGGAAGGCCCGCCACTTTTTGGGCGCCAGGATAGTTCCTTTTCTCGCTGGCGCTGTTGATAGTGTCGTCCCCATTCCAGGGACCGCCGCGCGAGTTGTCCCCCCATGACCAAACGGTGCCGTCCTGGTCAATAGCAGCGCCCGCCTGGTCTGTGGCCGTGATGGCCACCACGTTGCACAGCGCGGTTACTCTCTGACCCTTCGAGTTGTCCGACCCGATAAATTGGGACGCCCCGTAAGCGGCAATCTTCTGCGCCGGCGTCGAAAAGTACTTCACGGTTTTTGACCCGAGGCTTACGGTCGAGGAACTCCCGTGCCCGGTGCCGGTGTAGGCGCCATAGCGCCCCCAGCCCCAGAGGCAGCCATCGGTCACCCCGGGATTGCCGGTGAGCTGCTCCAGGCCTACGTACTCGTAACCGGTGGCGGCGACATCGGCCATAGCGCCCTGCGGGATGCCGTCGACCAGGGCCGGCGCCGAATTGATCCACTCGTCGTCTTTCCAGCTATAGTCCGAGGGGCCGCCAAAAGCCCCGTAGCCGTTCAAGCCCCAAACAAAGATGTAGCCATCGATCACGTCCACGCCCGTCCGCCGCGCGCGGCGGTCCTTGCGCTCTTGCCAATTGACCGTGTTGACGTCATGGACCAGCACCGCGGGGACCGCCTCGGCGGCGCCGGCCGCCCCAGCTGCTTGAGCGGTCCCGGACGTCACAACCGGCGCCGCCAGCACCGCGCCAGCCGCCGCGGCGGCCACAGCGATCCGCTTGAGCTTGATGTTCTTCTGCATAGACTTGCCAGCCATCGTCAGTCCTTCTTCGTCACTTCGGGAGGGGGTTCGGCTTTCTCCAGCCAGCTAATCACCCAGGTGCCGTTCTGGATGGGTGAGAACAAGAGCGGGGAGGCCTTGGCCAGAGTTTCGTTGTATTCGTATTGCTTGTGGTAACCCCCGTAGAACTGGTCCTCGTTGACGTCCCAGTAGCCAACAACGCCTCGGAACCGCTGCGCTATCGAGCCGTAGACGTAGAGGGTGCCCAAGTCCTCGTGGAACTTCCAGTTCTGCACCCCGAACCCGCCGGTCTCGGAGTACATGGCGGCGTGGATGGTGAGTGTGTCGCGGTCCCCGTCCAGGTAGCTGTGCCCGTCTGTCGTTTGTTTCATCCACGGATCGAGTTCGCCCGAGCTGGGAGAGGACCAAACGGGAGTGTGAAATGGCGCCTGAGTCTGGTAGTAGGACACGATCACCGGGTTGTAGACCTGGATTGAGCGCTTTGCGATTATGCCCAAAAGGTCTTCTGTGGTGTCGGCGGCCATCAGGTCGCCGGTGATGACGACGGAGCTGTCAGCCGCCACAGTCAGGCTCTCCGAGAACGAGCCCTCGATGAACAAGTTGCCGTTGCGAGCCCACATCGACTTGGCTTCCATCGCCTTCTCGTAGGTGTAGGTCCTGTAAAGAATATTGGGCGTGCGATGCTTGGCGGGATCGTAGGTGCCCAATGGCAGTCCGCCGATTGTCCCAGACTCGATCTTCTCTTGCTTCAGAGCCGAAGACGCGCCATCCGGTATGGCGTCAACGTAAACCAAGCCCTCCGGCGGGATATCGACTTCGACCGATTTGCCGCTTCTCAGGACGCTGTATTGGCCGCACGCCCGGTCCTTCAGCGCAGCCTCGGTGGTGTAGGGGGACCAGACGGTCATAGTGGTGCCGTGGAGGATGATTCTGGTCGGGCCTTCGTACTTGCACCAGTCGGTGTTCTTGTCGACCTCCTCCTCCGGCTTTTTTGTCCCCGGCAGTTGGTAGCCACCAGCCCGATAGGTCGGGAGCTGGTCAAAGGTGTTGCCGGCGCCGTTGACGCAAACGTCCCAGTCGCCTGGATTGTCTGGATCGGCGGTGGCGCAGGCGGGATCGGCGGTGGAGAAGCTTTGGGTGAAATGAGCGCCAGTGGACTTGATGGTGTCGTTGGAATGGACCGGGCCGTTGAGCACATCGCCGTCGATGAAGCCGGGCTCCTCGCAGGGGTAGTCGAAGCCGTTCATGGAGTAATAGCGCGACACCTTGCTGTCCGGGTCGCCGGTCTGCCACTTGTAGCCCAGGTCGGTTTCGGTGCCGGTGCCAAGGCCGTAGCCGCCGCCGCAGCCCTGCGATGTGATCTGGTCGGGGCCGTAGATGCTGCCGCCCGATGCGTTCTGCGACCAGGTCAAATAGGTGCTGTAGTCGTTGGGGTCAGCCAGTTCGTAGTCCGAGATGTAGAGCCACATCTCGGTCGCCTCGCGGCCGAGGTAGCCCTTGACGGTGCGATAGACGTTGTTAGACCGTCCAGTCGAAAGCACCTCGATGGAGTTGGTGATGGAGTCGTAACTGGTGATCGAATAATGGAACTCCTCGCCGTCGTCACCGGCTTCCTCCCAGGAGACCGCGGTGCCGGCGCTCCACTTGCAGTCGGAGGCGAAGAAGTCCTCGTCCGCGCCGCCAGTTGGGCCGCCGGTGGCCTTGGCCACGCAGTACTCGGAGGTTGGGTCGGTGATGCCGGAGACGTGGGAAGGATCGCCGCGCAAACGCGCCAGCAGGGCGTTCAGGCCTGATTCGGCCGCCGCCAAGGCCAGGTCGCTGTCCTGCTGGTGGCGCGAGTGCTTGGTGGAACTAGAGATCATGGCCAGCGAACCGAGGATCATGGCCAAGATGATGGTGAAAGACACCAGCACAGCCACCATAGTGACGCCGTCCTCGCCCGTCCGCCGGCGCCGTTTTCGCTCCAAATAACGTCGCATAATCAGACCCGACTCCACTCATTGATCGAGAAGTACTTGTAGATGGTGGCTTCGATCGGCTGGTCGTCGTTTTCGCCGACAACCGTGACTCGGAACTCGATCGCCTCGATCTTGCCCAAGTCATCGCCTGTGACCTCGTAGCGCACCTCGGACGAATCGGCCTTGAAGTAGTAGGCGAAGATCGGATCAGCCATGCTGTCTTTGACGCCCCGGGCGACCACGCTGTCGGTGAACAGGCTGGCCGGGCAGGATGGGCCGATGGCGGCGTAAGCGCAGAAGTCTGATTTCCCGCCGGCGAACTTGTACGGTTCCCGCACGCATTGGTGCAGCACGCCTGGATCGGCCGCGCCAGTCCAGCAGTCGGAGCCGAGCTTGATGGTGATTTCGGTCAGCGCCCCCTTGCCCTTCGCCGTGTCCGTGGGCAGGGCAGAGTAGAAGGTCAGCTCACTCGGTTTGGCCGTTGTGATGGCGGCGTATTGGGTCGGATTGTCCGGGTCGCCCGATTGCGGCGAACTGGCAAAGGTCAGGGCCTCAGTTAGGTAGGCGCTGACTTGGCGTAGTTCGGCGGTGCGGGACTCGCGGATCAGGTTCTTGCCGTCGTTGCGCAGCAATGAGACGGTCACGGTCCCAATCATGGACAGGATGATGGAGCTGATGGCGATAACCACAATCAACTCGGCCAACGACATGCCGGCTTCTGAATCGCGCTGGAGTCGCTTTCTGGCCGCGGCGCAGGCTCGCCCAATCATAATGGGACCTCCACATTGGCCTGCTTGAACTCACCCGCTGCGAGAGTGACGTCGACCAACGGCGAAGTGCCCGCGTAGACCTCGTATTCGCCGGGGTAGACGTCAGTGAAAATGGCCTTGTTGGTGCCCTCGTCTAGCGGCTCCTGGTGAGCGGCTGTAAGGTCGCCGGATCGGGGCCTGAGGTGCACCGCGCTGACCGAGTCGACAGAACCCGTCACAGAAACCTCCAGCCTGGCCGCCCGCTCATATGGCGGCGCGGTCTGCACATAGGAATCACCAGCCTTGACGTCCAAGAACTCGACCGTGGGCTGCTTCTCGCCACCGGGTGTGATCCAGTTGTTGCTGCCGTCGCCCAGGAGGGTGGCGACGTAGTCGTTGGCGCCGCCGGCTGTGGGGGTGACCTCGAAGGCGACGCAGCCCTTGGCATTGGTGACCTTCGCTATCGGGTCCCCGCCGGTGCCGGAAAGCTCGACCCTGACGCCCTCTTTGAGGGTGTTGCCGGCCGCATCAGCCGCGCCCTGCACCTCGACCACCAGCAGGGCTTGGCCCGGGTCGAGCGCCAGGGTCTCGTTGCGCTTGGGCGGGAAGATTTGCGACGCCGTGTGCGGTTTGGTGCTCGCGCCCATGCCTTCCCAGGTCACCGTCACCGTGGCGATGGTGCCGTAGATGGTGGTGTTGTCGTTGATGGTCTCGGAATCGCAGGCCGAGCCGGAACTCGCCGCCCAGCGGTCCACCTGGCGGACC
>JAITJY010000394.1 GCA_031278675.1 Bifidobacteriaceae bacterium | reverse complement strand
TGCGGGCCTGGCGGGTCGCCGGCCTGTTGACCGCGCCGTTCGCGGCCTGCTATCTGCCGGCGGCGGCGCTCGGCCAGGCGCCCGCCACGAGCGCTTCGACCACCCTCTGGGCGGGTCTGGCCGGCGTCGCCTTCGCGTTGATCGCCGCCCTCGGCCGCAAAGTCGAGGCAGCCCGCCAGGCGGCTGCCGGCCGGCCCGAACGCGCCCTGCTCGCCGTCGCCGGAGCATGCGGCCTGGCCCAAGCTTCCCTGGTCGCCATCGGCGGCTGGGATGAGCCGGTCGGCGCGATAGTTTGGCTGGCGCTGGCGTTTGGCGCGGTCGCCTTGGGCCAAGAACAGCGCGGCGGTTGGCTGCCGTTCAGCGGCGTGGCGCTGGTCCTGGCCGCGAGCAACGCCGCGTACCAGCTTTCGCGCCAGGACTGGATCGAAGCTTGGTCGCTGGGGTTGTTCGGCGGCCTGGCCCTGTGGGCCGCCTGCGCCGGCGCCACCAGGTGGCCCGCCGCCAGGGCGGTGACCGGCCCGCTGGCCGCCGGGGCTTTCGGCGGCCTGATGGCCATCAGCCTGCCGACGCTGGTCCTCGGACTGGGCGCGCCGACATCTGCCCGGTTGGCGCCGATGCTGGCGCTCGGTTGGGCCGTGCCGGCGGCTGCGGTCGCGTTGACTGGACTGGTTCGCGCGCCGGCGGTCCTGCGCCGGATCGGCTCTTATTGCGTCCTGCCGCTTGGCGCCGCCTGTTTGGCCGGCTGGGCCGTCCAACCGGCGGTTCCCGTCTGGCTCGGACTGGCCACCCTGGCGACGGCCGCCTTCGGCTTGTCCGGCGTGGCGACCGGGGCGCTGCTCGCCCCGACCCGCCGGCCGCGCTTCGCGAAGGCCGTCACCGCCACCGGACGAGTCACCTCGCTGGCCCTGGCCCTGCCGGCGACTCTTCTAGTGCTCGGCGACGACCCGCTGACCGCGACGGCGGCGTTGGTGGTGCCGGCGATGATCTTGGCGAATGGATTCGCCTTGCGCCCGAGGTCTTGGCCCTACCTGAGCGGCGCCGCCTGTCTGGCCTTCGTCGTTCTCGGCGGGGCGGCGTTGGCCAGCTACTTCCCCCAACTCGAGACGACCCACCTGCTGGCGATCATCTTCGCCTTGGCGGCCGCCGGCCTCACCCCGGCCCGGCGCCCGGCCCTGCCGACCTGGTCGGTCTTGGGGGGCGCGGCTTGGCTGTCCTTCGCCGTCGTCGCCTTCGACTTGGTGATCGAGCGGACCTGGACCGGCGCCGCCGCCGCCTTGGCGGCGACCATCATGTCCTTGATGGCCGCCTTGACACGCCGCCGGCGGCTGCCGCTGGAAGTCAAAGCGGCGGCGGCGGCGGGCGCGGTCGGCGCCTCGGCCCTGACTATGGTCGCGGTCTTGGCGCTGGTCACCCCCGGGTCGGGATCGATCTGGCTGTTCCCGCTGGTGGCCTGCGTGGCCTCGGGCGCGGCGCTGGGCGGGGTGGGGCTGCGCGCCCGGGCGAGGCTCGCGCCGGCCCGCCCGGAACAACCCACGGCCCCGGCCGGCGCCGGGCCGGGAAGCGGACCCGGGCCCGGCCGGGCCGCCCCCGCCGCAGTTCGCCCGGCCGTCGGAGCCGCGGCGCGGGCTCCGGACGCGGCAACCGACCACGAGCGCGAACGCGTCGGCCTCACTTTGATTGTCAGCGGCGCCGCGCTCGGCGCCGCGGCCGTGCTCATGGCGGTCGCCTGGCCGGTGGTCGGCGCGACCACGGTGCTGGCCACGGCGGCTCTGCTGTGCGCCGCCTCGGCCGGCGTCGCGGCTGCCCGCGCCGGCCTCCAACAGGCCTGGTGGTACACCGGCGCGACGGCCTGCGCGGTCCTTTGGAGCGCGCTGGTGTGGGGCGACATCGGACTAGTCGAGGCCTATACCCTGCCGCCGGCCCTGGCGGCCGCGACAATTGGCGGCTGGCTGGCGCGGCGGCGGCGGAACATGCTGGCCCTGGCCATCCCGGGGGCCTGGCTGGCGGTCGCGCCCAGCCTGTTGCTCCTGCTGGTCGGCTCCGACCCGCTGCTGCGCGGCTTCGAGTTGGCGGCCATGGGGCTGTTGGCGCTGACCCTGGCGACCGCGTTCGAGCACTTGCGCCGCGCGTTGGCCCTGGCCGCGCTCGGCCCGGCGGCCGGCTTGGCGGCGCTGGCCCTGATGATAGGCCAAGCCCCGCCGTTCCCCGGCGACCTGGCGGCGCTCGGGCCGCTGACCGCCTATCCAAGCGCGCTGTTCGCCCTGACCGCGTTAGTCGGCCTGATGGCCGCCGCGGCGGTGGCGGCGGCCGGCGGGTTGTTCGCCGCCAGTCCGGCCAAAACCCGCGGCTGGGTCTGGTGCGCTTTGGCCCTGGCGGCGTTGGCGCCGGTCTTGTCGGTCCGCTTCACCTGGTTTGTGGTGGCCGGAATGTGGCTGGCCATGGCCGGCTACCTGGCCCTGACGCTGATTGCCGCCCGGGCCCAAGCGGCGCCGGACCGGGTCCGGTCCGGCCTGGCCGCCAAACTGGCGCCGCCGCCCTTCTGGTCGATCTGGCTGCTGGCCCTGGCCGTCGGCATCGCCGGCTGGTCCACTCGCGAATTGCGGGTCGAAGTCTTCGCCCTGCCGCTCGGTTTGAATTTGTTCGCGGCCGGGCTGATCGCCAAACACTGGCTCGGCGCCCCCGCCTGGGCGGTCACGCCCGGCGTCGCCGCGACTCTCGGACCGTCCACGCTGGCGGTCGGAACCGATCCGATGACCTGGCGGGCGATCCTGGTGCTGGCGCTCGCCCTCGGTTTCATGGTCTTCGGGGCGCTGCGCGCCTTCCGGCCGCCGACTTTTGTGGCCGCCGGCTCGATCGCCGTCACCGTCTTCGAGGTCTTCGCCCGCAGCGGGCACATCTCGGCCGTCCCCTGGCTGGCCTCTCTGCTGGCCGGCGGCGGCTGTCTGCTGGCCTTGTCGATCTATTTCGAGCTTCGCTCGCGCCGCCACGCCAAGAACGCCGCCGCCGGTGGTCAAAACCCGCCCCCGGACGCGAGAACCCGGTCGGCGGGCGTGTTTTGACCACACCCGCCCCGGCGCGGCGGCCTCAGCCGGGATGGGGTTCCGGGAAGGACTCGGCCAGAGTCTTGAGGCGGGCGTGGTAGTCGTTCCACCACTGGCGGCTGTTTTCGGGCAGATTGTCGAAGCCGGGGAGATAGCCGGCCCGGCCGTCGGCCTGTTCGCGCAGAATGTCGGCCTGGCCCAGATGGCGGGCTAATTCGGCGATCACGTGGACCAGGACCTGGCCCAGGGTGACCTGACTGCCCTCAGGGCCCCACCAGGGCACGAATCCCTCGGCTTCCAAGGGCAATGCGGCGATCGTTTGATCGGAGCGCTCCCAGACCCGGCGATAGGCCGCCACAACCCAATCGACGGTCTGGTCTTCGGTGGCCCACATGTCGGCGTTGTCCTCAGGCGGCGCGGGCGCGAACAGCCACGGCAGCTCCGGCGCGCCGGGACGGCCGAAGACCGGCCCCAGATAGGCCGCCTCAACGGCGGCGACGTGTTTGACTATGCCCAGCAGATTCGAGCCGGTGTCGGTCATCGGCATCCGGGCGGCCCGCTCGCCCAAGCCCTCGAGCTTCCAGGCCAACGCCTCGCGCTGCTGACGAAGGTAGTGATGGAGCACGTTCTTGAGGTCGCCCATTCGCCCAATCCTGCCATAGCCGGCGCCGCGATGGGCGGGGCGGCATCGGGCGGCGCGGCGGCGGCGGGCGAAACAAGGGGCGGGCGGCATCGGGCGGCGCGGCGGCGGCGCCTAGGGCGAGTCGGCGGCGGCGCCGGCGAATTGGGACTGGTAGAGGCGCCAGTAGGGGCCCTTGGCGGCCAGCAACTCGGCGTGGTCGCCCTTCTCGACCACCGCGCCGTGCTCCATCACCACTATCACGTCGGCGTCGCGAATAGTCGACAGGCGGTGCGCGATCACAAACGAGGTCCGGCCCCGCCGCAGTTTGTTCATCGCCCGCTGAACCAGCACCTCGGTGCGGGTGTCGACCGAAGAGGTCGCCTCGTCCAGGATCAGGATCGCCGGGTCGGCCAGGAAGGCGCGGGCGATCGTCAACAATTGGCGCTCGCCGGCCGAGATATTCGACGCCTCCTCGTCGATCACAGTCTGGTAGCCGTCCGGCAGGGCGTGGACAAACCGGTCCACATAGGTGGCCTTGGCCGCCTCCAGGACCTCGGCCTGGCTGGCGTCCAGGCGGCCGTAACGGATGTTCTCAAAGATCGTGCCGGAGAACAGCCAGGTGTCCTGCAGCACCATGCCGATTTTGGAGCGCAGATGTTCCCTGGTCAGATCCCTGATGTCGACCCCGTCCAGGGTGATCGACCCGCCTTGGATCTCGTAGAACCGCTCGAGCAGGTTGACCAGCGTGGTCTTGCCGGCGCCGGTGGGGCCGACGATGGCGACGGTCTGGCCGGGTTTGGCCCACAACGAGAGGTCCTCGATCAGCGGTTTGTCCGGGTCGTAGGAGAACCGGACCTGTTTGAAATCGACTCGGCCGCCGAAGCGGTCCAAGCTCTTCGGCGTGGCGGGATCCGGCGCCAACTCATCGGCGTCCAGTAACTCGAAGACCCGCTCGACCGAGGCCACCCCGGACTGCAGCAGATTCATCATCGAGGCGATTTGGCCGACCGGTTGGCCAAACTGGCGCGAGTACTGGATGAAGGCCTGGACGTCGCCCAGCGACATCGCGCCGGCGGCCACCCTCAGGCCCCCGATCACCGCGATCAGCACATACACCAGGTTGGACAGGAATCCCATGACCGGTTGGATCGACATCGAGATGGCCTGGGCCTTGAACGAGGCCTCGTATAGCTCCCGATTGCGTTCGCGCATTTCCGCCTCGACCGCGGCCCGCCGGCCGAATAGTTTGACCAGCGCGTGGCCGGTGAACATCTCCTCGATGTGGGTGTTCAGGCGGCCGGTGGCGGCCCATTGGCGGATGAATTGGGGTTGGGCCCGCTTCGCGATCAGCGCCGTGACCAGCCCGGCCGCCGGTATCGACGCGACCGCGATGAGGGTCAGCCAGAACGAGATAGTCAACATCATGATCACTATGCCGACCAGGTTGAAAATCGCGAACATCAACTGCGTCATAGTTTGCTGGAGGGTCTGGCCGACGTTGTCGATGTCGTTCGTGACCCGCGAGAGGACCTCGCCCTTGGGCTGGCCGTCGTAGTACCTCAGGGGCAGTCGGCCAAGTTTCGACTCGACGTCGCGGCGCAGCCGGTACATCGAGCTCTGGATGATCTGGGCCGTCAGGATGCCTTGGGCGTAGCCCAGCAAGGCGGAGCACAAATAGATCGCCAGCACCCCGACCAGGATCATCCCGACGGCCTGGAAGTCGACGCCCACCCCGGCGGTGAAATCCATCGCCTTCAGCATGTCGGTCAGCCGCTGGTTGATTTCCGGCGCGCCCGGCGGCGCCTTGGCGCCGTAAAGCTCCAGCAGGCGCATCACTTCGGCCTTCGGCATGGTCTGACCGGACTTCAGCAGGCCGGCGTCGACCAGTTGGCGGCCGATCATCTGCCCGATGAAGCCCTCGAAGATCCGGTTGGTGGCCTGGCCCAGGATTTTCGGCCCGACCACGCCCAGGGCGACCGAGACCACGGTCAGGGCCACGGCCGCCGCGATTTTCAGCCGCTCGGGCGCCAGCAGGCCCAGGAAACGCCGCCCGGAGGCCCGGAAGTTCAGCGCCTTCGCCCCGGGCAGGACCATGGGGCCCGGCCCGGGCGGCCCTTGCCGCTGGGGCGGGCGCGGCGCCGGCCCCGACGGGCCGGCCGCCCCGCGCCGCGCGCCGGCCCTAGCGCCGGCCGAGCCCGGACCGCCGCCTTTGATCCGCCGGTGGTCGATGCCGCCCCGGCCGCCGATGCCGCCGCCCGCGCCGCCGCTCGCGCCCCCCCGGCCGCCGATGCCGCCGCCCACGCCGCCGCTCACGCCGCCCGCGCCGCCGCTCACGCCGCCTCCGCCAGGCTCATCTGCGACTCGACGATCTCCCGATAAGTCGGGCAGGTCTCCAGCAGTTCGCGGTGGCGTCCGGCGCCGACCACCCGGCCCGATTCGAGCACCAGGATTTGGTCGGCCTCCATGATCGTGCCGACCCGCTGGGCGACCAGCACAACTGTCGAATCGCGGGTGATCGGGCGCAGCGCCGCCCGCAGGCGGGCGTCGGTCGCGAAATCCAGCGCCGAGAAGGCGTCGTCGAACACGTACAGCGCCGGCCGCCGAATCACCGCCCGGGCGATCGACAGGCGTTGGCGCTGCCCGCCGGACAGGTTCGTGCCGCCTTGGACGATCTCCGCGTCCAGGCCGTCCGGCGACTCGCGCACGAAATCCGCCGCCTGGGCGATCTCCAGGGCCTGCCACAACTCCTCGTCGGAGGCGTCCGGCCGACCGTGCTCCAGGTTCGAGCGAACTGTGCCGGAGAACAAATAAGCCTGTTGCGGCACAAACCCGACCGCCCCCCAAAGCGTCTGCGGGTCGAGGTCTTTGACGTCGACCCCGCCCACCTCGACCCGGCCGGCGGTCGCGTCGAACAACCGCGGAATCAAGTTCACCAATGTGGTCTTGCCTGACCCGGTGGCCCCGATTATCGCGGTGACCTGGCCCGGAACGGCCTCGAAAGAGATGTCGCGGAGGACCGGCGCCTCGGCGCCTTGAAACTGGAACCAGGCCCCGACCAGGCGAAGCCGCCCCGGCTGGGGGAACTCGAAGACCGGATCGGCCGGCGGGCGGACTGTCGTCTCAGTCCGCAAGACCTCTTGGATGCGCTCGGCGCAGGCTTGCGCCCTGGGCACGAAGAAGAACATCATCGACGCCATCATCACGCTCATCAAGATCAGCATCAGGTAGGTGATGAAAGCGGTCAGGCCGCCCACCTCCATCGCCCCGGATTCGACCCGGTGGCCGCCAAACCAAAGCACCGCCACCGAGGTCAAGTTCATCAACAGCATCATGAACGGGAACATCAGCGCGAAGGTGTAGCCGACCGACAGCTGCAGTTTGGTCAGCCGCCGGTTGACGGCGTCGAAGCGCTCCTCCTCATAGGGCTGGCGGACGAACGCGCGGATCACCCGGCTGCCGTCGATCTGCTCCCGCAGCACCTGGTTGACCACGTCGATCGCCTTTTGCATGGCGCGAAAAAGCGGGCTCATGCGCCTGAGCACCAGGGCCAGGAACCCGATCACAACCGGCAGAATCACCAGGATCAGCCCGGACAAGACGACGTCGTGGCGCAGCGCCATGGCGCCCGCGCCGACCATCATCATAGGCGCCGAGATCAAAACCACCAGGGTCATCAACACCAGCATTTGGACCTGTTGGACGTCGTTGGTGTTGCGGGTGATCAGCGACGGCGGCCCGAAGCGGGCGACTTCCCGGGCCGAGAACCCCATCACCCGGTCGAATAGCGCCTGCCGCAGATCGCGTCCAAGCCGCATGGCGGTCCGCGCGCCCAAGTAGACGGCCGCCACGACGGCCAGCACTTGGCCGAACGAGACGGCCAGCATCCAACCGCCGGCGCCGAGGATGTAGTCGGTGTCGCCACGCGCCACGCCGTCGTCGATTATGTCGGCGTTCAGCGACGGCAAGTAGAGGTTGGCCGCCGCCTGCGCCGCCTGCAGCGCCACGATTAGGACGATGACGCCGCGATAGGGCTTCAGGTGGACGCGCAGCAAACTCGTCAGCATGGCTCTCCTCGGCCGGGGGGGTTCACCGCCCCGGAAGTCCGCCCGACAGCGGATGGACGATGCCGTCCCAACAATACCCCTGCTCAGGCGTCGGTCGGGCCGTACGGACCCCGGTAAAGATCTTCGCCCGGCGCGCCCGGCGACATCGGCGGAAGCGGCGGAAGCGGCGGGATCGGCGGCCGGGCGGCCGGCGGAATCGGCGACCGGGGACTAGGCGAGGTCGGCGGCATCGGCGGCGGCGCGCCTTGCGGGTCCGGCAAACTGGGCGCCTGGCCGGCCTCCTGGCGGGGGTCGAAGGGCCGGCCCGAACGGCTGCCGGCCTGGCTGGCGTCCGAGGTGGCGGCATTGGCGGCGCCCTGGGCGCGGCGCAAGGCCTCGGCCGGGTCCTCCAAAGCGATGTCCTGGAAGGCCAGTTTGGCCAGCGCCCGGCGGGCCGAGCCGCGCGAACCGGGGCCGCCCGAGCCTTCGTCGCCGCCGGCGCCGCCGGCGAAAGCCTTGCCCATGGCGCCGAGCGCCTCGCTGAACTCGGCCGGGATTATCCAGATCTTTGAACTGGGCCCCTGGGCGAGTTGCGGCAGCATCTGCAAATACTGGTAGGCCAGCAGTTTGGGGTCGGCGTCGCCTTCGTGGATCGCCTCGAAAACCTGCAGGATCGCCCGCGAATCGCCTTGGGCTTTGAGGATCGAGGCCTGCGCCTGGCCTTCGGCGGTCAGGATCGCGGCCTGTTTCTCGCCTTCGGCGCGCAGGATCTGCGATTGTTTGACGCCCTCGGCGGTCAGGATCGCGGCCCGGCGGTCCCGCTCGGCCCGCATCTGCTTCTCCATCGAGTCCTGGACCGAACCGGGCGGGTCGATCGCCTTCAACTCGACCCGGTTGACCCGGATGCCCCAACGCCCGGTCGCCTCGTCCAAGACGCCGCGCAACTGGCCGTTGATCTGGTCGCGGCTGGTCAGAGTCTGCTCCAAGTCCATCGACCCGATCACATTGCGCAGTGTGGTGACGGTCAACTGCTCGATCCCGGTGATGTAGTTGGCGATCTCATAGACCGCCTGGACGGGGTTGGTGACCTGGAAATAGATCACCGTGTCGATCGAGACAACCAAGTTGTCGGACGTGATGACCGGCTGCGGCGGGAACGAGACCACCTGCTCCCGTAGGTCCACGTTGGCGCGCACCCGGTCAATAAATGGGACCAGCAGATGCAAACCCGCTTCCATGGTGCGCTGGTAGCGGCCAAGCCGTTCCACCAGCATGGCCCGGGTCTGCGGGACAATCCGCACCGCCCGGCGCAGCACAGTGATCACGAAGATCACCAAGATCAGCGCCAGCACCACCAGAATGACGTTGCCGGCGGTCCACTCGAAATCGTTCATGATTCAGTTCCCTTCAATGAATGGTTGGTCAGGCTCAGGAGCCACCACAGCGGTCGCCCCGTCGATGGCGATCACCACCAAGTCCGCACCCGGCTGGACCACACCCTCGTTTTCCAGCCTGGCAGTCCACACGTCCCCGCCGATCTTGGCGCGGCCACCGTGTTCGTCGATCGCCGTGACAGCTTCAGCAGCTTTGCCGACTAACGCCGCCGCACCGCTGACGGGCTCAGCATCGCCTTTGCCTTTCAGGCGGCTCAGCATCAAAGGCCGCACCGCTGCCAGCATCACCACGCTGACCACAGCAAACACAATCACTGTCCCCCACCACGGCAGTCCAATCCACGCCGCTGCTGCGGCCGCTAGGGCGCCCGTCGCCAACATCAGGAACGTGAAGTCGACCGTCAACAGTTCGATCACGCCAAGCAGCAACGCCCCGATCACCCACCACAACCAAAGCCAATCTTCCATGGGCGTAGCCTTTCTCCTTAGTTGCGATCTGGACACGAAGTGCTTACTCCAGGCTACATGCTGCACGCCCCCGCCGTCCCCCATCCCCGCCCGCCCCGTCGCGCCGCGTGGCGAGCCGCTGACCTGCGGCGTTGCGGGGCTGAGCAGCGCGGATTCGGCCAACCCGCAGTCAAGCGCGCCGCGACGGCGGGCCGGTGCCCGGGCCGGCGCCCGTCCCAGCACCCGGGGCGGCGCCGGGGCCGGTGCCCGTCGCAGACCAGCGCTCACCGGTGCGCGCAACTCTCAACGGGAGTCCAAAAGCCTCAGAGACAGTGTGGTCCGCCAGCGTCAGCGCCAGGGGACCCTGGGCGGTGAACTGGCCGCCGCGCATCAGCGCGGCGTGGGTGAAACCGGGCGGGATCTCCTCCAGGTGGTGCGTCACCAGGACCATCACCGGGGACCTCGGATCACCGGCCAATTCGGCCAGCGCCGCGACCAGTTCTTCGCGGCCACCCAGGTCAAGGCCCGCCGACGGTTCGTCCAGCAACAACAACTCTGGGTCGGCCATCAGTGCGCGGGCAATCTGGACCCGTTTGCGCTCACCTTCCGAGAGGGTCCCAAAGGTCCGATCCGCCAGCCCCTCCACCCCGAAGGCCGCCATCAGGTCCCCCGCACGCACCCGGTCAGCCTCTTCATAACGTTCACGCCACCGGCCGGTGATGCCGTACGCGCCTGTGACGACGGCATCGTCCACCCGTTCGGTGGGAGGAATCCGGGTCGCCAACGCGGCCGAAGCGAAACCGATGCGGGGCCGCAAATCAAACACATCGACCCGCCCGAGCCGCTCGCCGAGCAGCCACACCGCGCCGCTGGAGGGATGCAACCGGGCCGCCGCGATCTCCAAAACTGTGGTCTTACCGGCGCCGTTCGGGCCCAACATGACCCAGTGCTCGCCCTCGGCGACCCGCCAAGATACCTGGTCAAGGATGGTCTTCGGCCCCCGGCGCAAACTCACGCCGGCGAAACGCAAGACCTCCGCAGTCATTGGCCGAGCACTTCCCGGTAAACCGCGAGCGTCTGAGCGGCGATCGACCGCCACGAAAAATGCGCCTCGGCCCGGCGGCGCGCGGCCTCGCCAAACTGCCGCAGGCGGATGGGATCACGCAGCGCCTCGCGCAGGGCGGCGGCCATGTCAGCGATGAACTTGTCCGGGTCGAGGGGTGTGCCCGTACCGTCGCTGACCTGCTCAATCGGCACCAGCCAGCCCGTCACCCCATCCTCGACCACCTCCGGGATGCCGCCGGTGGCCGTCGCGACCACCGGAATGCCGCACGCCATCGCCTCCAGGTTAACTATGCCGAGCGGCTCGTAGATCGACGGACAGACGAACAAAGATGCGTGCGACAGGATCGCGTCAAGCTGACCCTGCGGGAGCATTTCTTCGATCCAGACCACACCGGCGCGCTCCGCCGCCAGGTCCGCCACCAGCGTGCGGACCTCATCAGCGATTTTAGGCGTGTCAGGCGCACCCGCCACCAGCACCAACTGGACCCCGACAGGCAGTTCGCGGGCCGCCCGCAAGAAGTACGGCAGGCCCTTTTGCCTGGTGATGCGCCCAACAAAGACCACCGCCGGCGCTGCGGGGTCAATCCCGTGACGGCGGACCACTTCGCCTGCGGCCGCATCCCGCAGTGGCCGCCATTTGTCCAGGTCAATCCCGTTATGTACCACGAACACCTTGGCCGGGTCCACGAACGGATAGGCCCGCAAGATGTCCGCCCGCATCCCGCCACTGACCGCGATCACCGCCGCCGCACCCTGGTAGGCGGTGCGTTCCGCCCACGACGAGAGCGCATACCCGCCGCCGAGTTGCTCCTTCTTCCAGGGACGCAGCGGCTCCAGCGAATGCGCCGACAGCACGTGCGGCACCCCGTGCAGCAGCCCGCCCAGGTGCCCGCCCAGATTCGCGTACCACGTGTGCGAATGCACCAGGTCAGCCCCCGCCACGTCGCCCGCCATCCGCAGATCGACATCGAATGTTGCCAGCGCCGGGTTGGCGAATTCGCCCGCCGGGGGTGCCCCATAGCCGATGACGTTCGCCTCCGGGCGGGGACCATCGAACGCCAGGACCCGCACATCCACCAAGTCCGCTAGGACCTTCGCCAGTTCTGCGACATGGACGCCCGCTCCGCCGTAGACGAACGGCGGATATTCGCGGGTCAACAGGTCAATTTTCAATCGTGCGCCAGCCACTGGACTACCTTACGCCGCCTGCGGCCCGCCCCGCTCAAACCCGCCCGCCGAGCGGGCCGGCACGCGGTCCGGCACGGGGGCCGGCACGGGGCCCAGCACGGGGCCGCGCGGGAAGACCGGCCCGCCCACTGAGTGACCCTGGCGCGCATCTAAAGAAAGTGGCGCTGAGATCGCAGCCGCGCGGGAAGACCGGCCCGCCCACTGAGTGACCCTGGCGCGCATCTAAAGAAATTGGCGCTGAGATCGCGGCCACGCGGGAAGACCGGCCCGCCCACTGAGTGACCCTGGCGCACATCTAAAGAAATTGGCGCTGAGATCGCGGCCACAGAGGGCTGAGCGCCCGCGCGGGCTGCCCTCAGCGGTCATCATTTAGGTCGGCCACGGTTAGGGCGATTAGGCCCTCTTCGTCGGTGCGGCGAATCTCGGCTATGGAGCCATAGAGTTCCAGGGCTGCCGCCGAAGGGTGGCCGTAGGCGTTGTCGCGTCCAGCACTCATCACCGCGATGCGCGGGGCGAGGGCCTTGGCCAACGCCGCTGACTGCTTGGCCGAACCGTGGTGCGCCACCACCACCGCCCCGCTGGGCCCAACCGCACCCAGCCCCCCGCCAGCGCCAGAGGCGCTCCCCGCCCCGCCAGCACTCCCAGCGCCCCCGTCAGCGCCAGAGGCGCTCCCCGCCCCGTCAGCGCTCCCGACGCCCCCGGTGCCACCCTCGGCGCCAGAAGCGCCGCCGCTCCCAGCGCCGCCCACGGCTTGCCGCAGGTCTCCGAGGAGCGCCGCTTGGCCTTCTTCTTCCAGATCGCCGAGCGCCCACAGGGCCACGCCATCGACCCCCGCGACCTGAGCGGCCAGCACAAGGCTGGCGTTGTTGGCGGCCGCGCTCTCGCCGCCTGCGTCACCACTGGCGGAAGGGCACAGGACCGCCAGCGCCGGCGGGAACAGAGTCATTCGCAACGTTCCTATGCTGGCGCTCACGGGCGTGCGGGCACCATCCCCCGCCCGCTGGGCGGCATCGTCCACGCCGATCTCGTGGACCGACGCGCCCGCCCGCCCCGCCACCTGGGCTGCGCGATCCGCCGCAGCCGCCTCGCCGCAGGCCGGCCCCACAATCAGTTCACCCAGCGAACGGCCCGCCACGGCCTCGGCCAGGCCACCGACGTGGTCGGAATGAAAATGAGTCAGCACAATGGCGTCCAGCGACTCCACCCCCAACTCCGCCAGGCAGCGGTCAACCCCGCCGTCCTTAGGACCGACATCAACTAGCACGGCCGCCGCCTCGCCCGAGCGCAACGCGACGGCCGTGCCCTGACCCACATCGCAGACCGCGACCACCCAGTCGGCGGGCGGAGCCCGCCCAGCCACGACCTGCACCACCCCGCGCAGGGGGCCAGTCCCAGTCAGGGCGAGCCCAAGTAACGCCACCACCCCCCAGCGGCACCAACGCGGCGCCCGGCCCAGCTTCCACACCGCTCCCACCAGCAACGCCGTCGCCCCGACCGCCAGGGCGAAGCCCCACCACCCGGTGGGCCAAGCCACCGCTGCCCACGGCCAACTGGCGATCCATTCCGCCACCCAGGCCACCCAGCGCGCCGCCAGGTTGCCGCAACCCGCCGCCACGGCCGCCCCCCACGGCCACACCGGCATCAGGGCCAACGCCACCAGGCCCGCCACCGTCGCCACCGGGATGGCCGGGGCCGCAACCAGGTTGGCGGGTAATGCGGTCAGCGAGATCTGCCCCGCGAACACCGCCACCACCGGCGCACAGACCAGTTGAGCGGAGCAAGTCAACGCCGCCGCCTCGATCAATGCACCGGGCACCCGCGGTGCGGCATCCTTGGCACGCCGCGCCAACGGCGGAGCGACCACAATCAGAGCCGCCGTGGACAAAGCCGACAGCACCAGCCCATACGAACGGGCCAGCGACGGATCGGCGACCAGGATCAAAGCGACTGCCCCAGCGAGCGCCCCGAGCGCCAGCCGGTTCTTGCCAGCAGCGATCCCCGCCACGGCGGCCGCACCCATCACCACGGCACGCAACACCGACGGACTCGGGCCGATCAGGCAGACAAAGGCCACCAGCGTCAGACCACCAGCCAGCGCCGCCGCCCAGCGCGGCGCCCGTACCAGCGCCGCCGCGCCCAGCACCAGCCCTAGCACGATGGCGACATGCGCGCCACTGACCGCCGTGATGTGGGTCAAGGCGGTCGCTTTGAGGGCAGCGTCCAGGTCATCTGGCACCCCGCTGGTGTCACCTAAGGCGATCCCGGCGAGCAGTGGGTCAGCGGTCGCCAGCAGGCCGGCCCGCAGGCGGTAGACCACCAACGCGGCTCCCTCCGGTTGGTGCAGCGACGGCGCCTCCAGCGCATACGCCACCACCCTTTCCTGGGCACCCGGCGCAGCAGAACTGAGGCGCGCCCGGAACGCCAGGATGGTGCCCGCCGGCACCGCGTCCCCTTCCAGGTAGGCCACCACCGGTACGCCTGCTCCCCCGCCGCCTGCCAGCCAGGCCCGGCCCCGCGCTATCACGCTGGATGATCCGCTCTCGCCTCCCCACGGCGATGCGCGTGTCTTGGTCGGCTCGCTCAAGCGCATGATCAGATCACCGCGAGAGCCTTCGGCGGCCAACCGCCCCACGGCGGAGCGTTCCCATGCCAGGCCCTGCCCGCCGGCAGCAATGCTCATAATCCCTGTCAGAACCAGGCACAACGCGACCAGCATGGCCGGCCCTGGGCGCCGGGCGCGCACCGCGAGGTAGGCTCCGGCCACAGCGGCGGCGCACCCGCCGCCTAGCGCCACACCTGGCGCCAACCCCAGCGTGGTCGCGAGCACCAGCCAGGCCACCGCGACGGGCAGTGCGAGGCGCAGGTCAACGGTGCGCCCGGCCGGCGGCCCGGCGGCGCCGGCACCAGCACCGGCCGGCTGCGCCCGCCCCGCCGGATCAGCCGGATCAGCCGGCCGGGGCGGGCCCGGGTGCTCAGAACGTGACCGCATCCGCCAAGCCCGCCAGGACCTTGGGGCCGATCCCGGTGACCTCCCCCAAGTCAGCCAACTCACCAAAATTGCCGTTGGCCTCGCGGAAGTCAACGATCCGCTGGGCTAGGACCGGCCCAATCCCCGGCAGTTGAGTCAGTTCTTCAACACCAGCAGTGTTGACGTTGATACCGCCCCCACCAGAGCCGACGGCACCGCCAGACCCACTCCCTCCACCACCACCAGAACTGCCAGAACCACCCGACACCACGGCCGGCGGGGTCTCACCGACCAGGGGCACGTAGATCCGTTCGCCATCTACCACGACGGCCGCCAGGTTCAGCACGGTCAAGTCAGCCCCGTCTAACGCGCCACCCGCCCGTTCAATCCCGTCCACCACGCGGGAACCTTCCGCCAACTCGAACACACCGGGCTCAGCTACAGCACCAGTAATGTAGACCACCACTAACTGGGGTTCCTCCAGCAATGGCGCCGTCTCCTCCCAGATGATTGGGCTGGCGGGGGCCGGGCCGCTCGCATGGCCCGCGTTCCAGGCCCCGGCAATAAACCAGCCGGCCACCCCGGCCGCGACCATCGCCACACCGATCACCGCCCACCGCGTCACCGAACCACGCAGCCGTGGCCGGGCGTGCGCCGCCCCGCCGTCTTCCGCCAAACGCCTCGCCTCACCCGCCGTCAGCCGCGCCCGCAGCCGCAACCGGTCCATCACATCAGCCGGGGTTCCCATACCAAGTTGCTCAGGGTCAGGCCGCTGATCAGCAAAGGCAGGGCCTGGCAGAGACATCCGCCTAACTTAGCCACATTCGCCGCCGCGCGCGGTGCCACAGCGGCCCGGCCTGTGGAACGGTAGAGTTACCGAGTACTGACCGGGCCTCCCAAGGACGGTGTTGTTCAACACCGTCCGACCGTGTTGGCGCCGGGGAGAGCGAAGCTCTCACCAGCGTAAACGCGGCAGACAAGCGCTGTCGGCCGCCTTTGGAGAGCGTTGTTCAACGCTCTCCAAGGACGGCCGGGCGGCCACAAAACCAGGCGAGACAGCCCCGGACCGCTCAGCGGCCGGGCCCCCCGCCGCCAAGAAAAAGCGAGAGAAAGAGTTGCTTCACAACAAGACCGTCGCGGTTGTGGTGCCCGCGTACAACGAAGCCGGGCAGATCTCCATTGTCCTGGACACAATGCCGGACTTCGTTGACCGGATCATCGTCGTCAACGACTGTTCCACGGATGACACAGCGGAAGTAGTGCGCTCCTATATCGCCCGCAGCACACCGACCGACCCGATTGCGCGCCGACCGGATGAACTAGAGCCGACCCGCTTCAACATGGCCGACCGCATGGTGCTGGAAATGCGCCGCGAAGAACGCGCCCGTTTCCCCCGCCACCAGGCCGAACCGGCCACGGACACAGCCCGGATTGTGCTAATCAACAACCTGGAAAACGCCAAAGTGGGCGGAGCGATTGCCAACGGCTACCTCTGGGCGCTGGAACACGGGATTGACTGCACTGCAGTCATGGCCGGCGACGCCCAAATGGACCCCGCCGAACTGGAAAGCATCTGTTTACCGGTCATCGACGAAGGGATCGACTACGTCAAAGGCAACCGGCTAGCCCATAAAGCGGCCCGGCGGATGGTCCCGCGCGCCCGCCATTTCGGCAATTCTGTGCTCAGCGCCCTGACCAAGCTCGCCAGCGGGTACTGGAATGTCTCCGACACGCAAACCGGCTACACGGCGATCTCTCTGGCAGCCTTGGAGCAGTTGGACCTGTTCGACATTTATCGCAACTACGGTATGCCCAACGACATGCTGATCAAGTTGAACATCGCCCACTGCACCTTGGCCGAGGTGCCCATCAAGCCGGTTTACGCGGTCGGTGAGCAATCCAAAATGAAAATCCGCAAAGTCATTCCCCGGGCGCTGTGGCTCTTGTTCAGCGGGTTCGTCAAGCGGATCACCCGCAAGTATTTCCTCAACGACTTCCACCCGATTTCCCTGTTCTACCTGTTGGGGCTGGTAGCCGGTTTAGGTGACCTGTATTTCTTGGTCGACATCGGGCTAGCGTTGGCTCAAGGTGGGCCCGATGCCGTCACCACCGGCACGTACCTGGGTTTCGTTTCGCTGCTGCTCGCGTGCTTTATGTTCCTGGGTTTTGGGATGTGGCTGGACGTGACGGACAACGACAAACTGCACTCGCGCCGGCCCCATCCGACCACACCACATGGCTAGCTCCTCGGGTAAGGCCCTCGCCGGCGATCTGGCCTGGAACTATGCCTCGATCGCGGTCCTGGCCGCCAGCGGGCTCGCATTCAACCTGATAGTCGCCGGGTCCTACGACGCGGATGCGCTCGGGGTGTTCAACCTCGCCTATTCGGTCTACCTGTTGGCTTCACAGTTGGCCAGCGCGGGCGTCCACATGTCGGTGCTGCGCCACTGCGCCCAAGGCGACCGCACCCAAAGCCGGCAGCACTTGCAGGCGGGGCTCGCGGCATCGGCCATCACTGCCGTCCTGGTGGCTGGGGCCGCCTACGGCATCTTCGCTGCCGGTGGGGCGCTTTGGCCGTCCGCCCGCTGGCAGGCGCTCAACGCGCTCCCGCCAGCCCTGGTCTTCTTCGCACTGAACAAGGTGGCGCTGAACTACCTCAACGCGCGCGGCCGGATGCGGGCCTACGCGGTGCTGCAGGCGGCGCGCTTCATCATGATCGGGGCGGCCTTGGCCGGACTGGCGGCTGGGCGTGTCCCCGCCTACGCCCTGACCTACTGCTTTGCTATCGCTGAGGCGGTCCTCGCGATCGGCACCCTGGCGGTCTTCGCGGCGCGCGGCATTCTGACGCCGGCCAGACCGCCCGCCCAGCTTATCCGCTCGCATCTGGCCTTCGGCGTCAAGATCATGCCCGCCAATCTGGTGTTGGAGTTCAACACAAAGATCGACCTGATTGTGCTCTCTTTACTCACGGGCAATGACACCTTAGTGGGCCATTATTCGTTCGCTTCGCTGTTCGTTGAGGGCTTCTACCAGGTGTTCGTGGTGGTGCGCCGCCAGATCAATCCGTCTTTGGCGCGCCTGGAACACGGCGGCACGGTGGATCGCGCCCAGTTCGCTTCGCTACGGGCCAAACTGGTCCGGTGGGTCTTGCCGGCGGGTCTGGTGGCGGCCGCCGCCCTGGTCGGCATCTACCAGACGATCCCCTATCTGACGGGCGATCCGGCTTTCCGGTCCGCCACCTGGCCGCTCGCGTTGATGCTGGTCACCATCGCTTTGACCACGGTGCCGGTGACCCTCGGCAACTTGCTGAACCAGACCGGCTACCCCGCCGACGAATCGAAGGTCAATGTGGCAGCGGCCGGCGCCAACTTGTTGATCAGTTTGGCACTGGTCCGCGCGTTCGGCATGTGGGGTGCCAGTGTCGCGGTGGCGGCCTCGTATATTGTCTTCGGCGTGACACTGCGCTGGGCGGCTAGCAAACGGCTGGGCATCAAAGTGTAAAGGTCTAGGAAACCTAAGGGAGAATCATGTGCGGAATTTGGGGGCTGTGTTCGCGGGACTCCTCGCTGGACGGCGGCGCGGCGACGCGACTCATCCGCGACCTGTTTTACCTCGCGGAATCGCGGGGTAAAGAGGCGGCCGGGATAGCGATCGCTACCGCCGCCGGGACCGCCGTCTTCAAGCGGGCGCAAGCCGCCACGCAGATGGTCAAAACCCCGCAATATGGCGCCTACCTGCGCGAAGCCTTGGCCAGTGCAGCCGGCTGGGTCGGTGCGATTGGCCATTCGCGCCTCGTGACGAACGGCTCGCAGTTCGATCCGCAGAACAACCAGCCGGTCACCTGTGAGGAGTTGACCACCGTCCACAACGGGATCATTGTCAACGTTGACGCGTTGTGGCAGGCCAACCCGGATTTGTCGCGGCAATCCGAAGTGGATACGGAGGTCTTGGTGGCGTTGGCGCGGCGGAGCCGCGCGCAGGGGTTATCCGCCGCCGAGGCCATGGCCCACGCTTATGGGCAGATCAGCGGCATGGCTTCGACTCTCACGCTGAGTTCGGATACGGCCAGCTTGCTGGCCTTGTCCAACAACGGTTCCCTCTATTGGGTGCGGTCCAATAACGGCCTGACCACGTTGTTTGCCTCCGAATCGCTGATTTTGAGCCGGTTGTTGGTCCGCAACGCTTGGGCCCGCGCCCGCTTCGACGCGTCAGCGATTGAGCAGATCGCCCAGGGCGATGCCGTCGCAGTCGACATGATTGCCACCACCGCAGTGCCGTTTGGTTTCGCTCGCTCCGACCCGCGCCCGATGCCGTCCGATCCGCCCGCCCACGCCCGTCCGACCAGCGTAGATGTCGAGTCGGGCAGGGCCGGCAGACCCCGTTCGGGGGGCGGCGGGGCCGCGCTGGTTCACCCGGCACCCACCCCGGTGGACCTCGATGCGATCCACGCGCTGCGCCGCTGCACCAAGTGTGTCCTGCCTGAGACCATGCCATTTATCGCCTTCGATGCGGACGGCGTCTGTAATTATTGCCGCACTTACCAACCGGAAACCTATTTGGGTGAAGCCGCTCTCCAAGAATGGGCGCAGGCGGTGCGCCGCCCGGATGGGCAGATCGATTCGCTGGTTGCTTTTTCGGGGGGACGGGATTCCTCATATGGGCTGCATTATCTGGTCGCCGAGTTGGGGTTGAAGCCGCTGGCGTTCACTTACGACTGGGGTATGGTGACTGATCTGGCGCGGCGCAACCAGTCGCGGATGTGCGCCCAACTGGGGACGGAGTTGATCATTGTGTCGGCGGATATCCGCAAGAAGCGGCGCAATATCCGGGCGAATGTGGCCGCGTGGCTGCGGCGGCCCAACCTGGGGCTGGTGCCGCTGTTTATGGCGGGCGACAAACAGTATTTCTGGTACGCCAACCAAACAGCGAAGAACTATGGGCTGAAGGACATCTTGTTAGCCTCGAATCCGTTCGAGAAAACCCATTTCAAGGCGGGTTTTTGTGGGGTCAGGCCGGCGCAGTTGAACCGGGGCAGCCAAGGTGAGGCGTTGGAGCACTTGGCGCTCGGGTCGGTGGCGAAGATGGCGACCTACTATGCGAAGGAGTATCTGGCGAACCCAGGCTATTTGAACCGGTCGCTGGTGGATACAGCCGGTGCGACTGCGTCCTATTATGCGATTCCTCACAATTATTGGCGCCTGTTCAGCTATATTCCGTGGAATGAGGCCGAGGTAGACCGCACGCTGCTCGGTATTTATGATTGGGAGACCAGCCCGGAGGCTGATTCGACCTGGCGGATCGGGGATGGTACGGCGCCCTGGTACAACTACATTTATTACCGGGTGTGCGGTTTCACGGAGAATGACTCGATGCGGTCGAACCAGATCAGGGAAGGGCAGATCACCAGGGAATACGCGTTGGCGGCGATCGACCGGGACAATGCGCCCCGCTATGATTCGATGGCTTGGTACTTCGACGCGATCGAACTTGATATGTGGGACGCGGTGCGCGTGGTGGACCGCTTGGAGCGGCGCTACTGATGCGATCCGGCACCGGTCCTGGCGCTCCAGGACGTGTAGTACGCCAGCTTCCGGCGGCCGGGTTTATGGCGGCCCGGTTTGCGGCGG
>JAITJY010000381.1 GCA_031278675.1 Bifidobacteriaceae bacterium | reverse complement strand
CAGCAGGGCGCCGCCAATCAGCGCCACGAGCCCGGCCGCGCCGCGGCGATCTGCCCATCTCATGCCGCGCCCCCGGGCTGACGCGCCGCCAGCGGCGCCGCCGGCGCGTCCCCCGGGGTCTTGGCACGGCATCGGGCAACTAGCGCGTCCGGCGAGGCGGCGCTGACGCTTTCGTTTGGCAGGGTCATACGGCGGCCTTTCGGCGGCGGCTGCGCCACCACAGCATGCCGCTGCCTGCGGCTCCGGCCATGAGCAGGGCGCCTAGAACAGACAGCAGCAGGGGCACCGGGTCCTCCTGCGCCTGCGCGGTTGGCGCCTCGATGGCGCCGGCGTCGGCCTGTGAGCCCTGCTGTCCGGGCAGCGCCTCGCGCGCGGCCTGGGCGGCATCGGCCGCGGCCTGGTCTGCTGCCTTCAGGGCCTTGTCCGCGTCCTCCGCCAGCAGCAGCGCGTTCGAGATGGTCCCGCAACCCGATCCGTTGCCCGCGGCGGTGGCTGGATCGACATCGCCGACGACAATCACCAGCGTCTCGGTGTCCGAGGAACTCTGCCCGCCGCTGAGCGTCACGGTCTGGGTCATGCTGATGCGGTAGATGCCCTCAGCGCTGAACGCCCAGTTGGCGTGGGCGTGGACGCCCTGCGGGATCTGGTAGCTGCCGCCGTTGTTGAACACCATCTGCTGCACCCCGCCGAACGCGCTGGAGAGGTACACCTTCATCGACCCCGGCCCGGCCACCTGGTTGATTGTCCAGGTCACCGGCCCGCTGGTGTTGCCCGCGTTGAGCGCCTCGGTGTTCCAGCCGAGCCAGATCAGGTCGAGGTTCTGGGTCTGCGGCACCTGCCAGACCTGCGTGCCGACCGCTCCGACTTGCCCGTAGCCGGCCGGGATGGTGACCCGGCTGGAGGGCTTGAGCCACAGGATGGTCCCCGAGGGTTCCCGGTAGACCTTGGTTCCGGAAGTGTCGTCGCCGATCAGCGACTCGAGCTTGCCGCCAACTATCCGCGAGGCGTAGTCGACGTGGCCGGCCGAGAGTATGGTCGCCCCGGCCACGCACTGCGTCGCGGCGACGGCCTTCGACGCCGGAGTGCCATCTGCCTGGGTGTCCGCCCCACGCGGGCTCTCCGGCATCGTGCCCTTGACGATCTTCAGACTGTCCCAGCCGATCAAGGCGCCGTCCCGCGTCTTCAGCACGATGCGGTGCGGGCCGATGGTCGCGTTCACCGGCAGGCGGAAACTGACCGTGTTCTGCGCATCGACGGTCTCCCAACCGAGCCAGACCGGTGTCGAGTGCAGCCAGCCTGACACGTACTGGCCGGCCTGGCCCTGGGGAAGGTCAAGGCTCACGACCTGGCCCGGCTGGAAGCCGTTGGCGCCGCCGCGGACCTTGACCTCGCCGCGGGTGGCCTCGGTGAGTTGGTCGTCCAGGACCGAGACCACGTCCGCCTCTGGCTCGTCGCTGGGTTTTGCGAAGCAGGCGGCCGGGTCGACCCGCATCACGTCCGCCCGGCCGACCGCGACCGCCAGCACGAACTCGTCCGACACCATCTGCCCCGACGCGAGAGTCGCCGACCGCTCGAACGCCAGGCAGTAATTGCCCTGCGCGCTGAACGCCCACGACCCGTGGGCGTGCGTGTTCTTCGGGATCTCGAACGAGTCCGCAGGGCCGATGCCGTCGCGCGTGTTAAACAGGACCGACGGCTCCCCGAACGCTCCCGTCTGATACAACGAGAACTCGCCCGGGCCCGAGATGTCGGCCAACGACCACTCCACCCCGGCCTGGGTCGCCGACAGCGCGATCGCCTCGGTCGACCAGCCCGGCCACAGCAGCCCCGGCTGCGCGGTCTGCGTCACCTGGTAGAACGACGCCCCGGCCTCCCCGAGGAAGGACCACTGGCTGCCCGCCGGCACCATCGCCCGCGAGGCCGGCAACAACTGCAACACCGTCCTGGCCGGATCGCGCCAGACCGGATCAGAAGACACCGTGGTGTCCTTCACCCGCGTGATCAGGCTGCCGCCGTCCAACAGGGAGGCGATGTCGACGTGCCCGTTGTTCAGCACCGTCGCCCCGGCCTGGTTGACCGTGCCGTTGGCCACATCCCACACCGCCTCCGGCTCCGGCTCCGGCTCGGGCTCGGGCTCGGGCTCCGGCTCGGGCTCCGGCTCGGGCTCGGCCTCCGGCTCCGGCTCCGGCTCGGGCTCCGGCTCGGGCTCCGGCTCGGGCTCGGCCTCCGGCTCCGGCTCCGGCTCGGGCTCAGGATCAGGCTCGGGGTCGGGGTCAGGGTCGGGGTCAGGGTCGGGGTCAGGGTCGGGAGTTCCGGCCGCAGTACCGCATTCGGCGTCGGCAGGAACGGTGTCGCCGACGGCAAAGCGGACGGCGCTCGAAACCGCCGTCTGATCGGGTTTGGACGCCGTGAAGGTCACGCAATACATGCCCTCGGCGGTGAACCGGGCGATACCGTCGTTGTAGGTCGAGTTCGCCTTGTACTGCGTCGTCGGCGATTGCGGAGTGCCGTCCGCCTGCGTGCCTGTGCCGAAGCGATAAGTGCCTCCGGTCGTCGGGGCCGCCGTCGACGGATTCGCGTTGCCGACCCGATAATGCATGAACTCGCCTGGCCCGACCATCTCGGTCACGCCGAAGTCGATCGGATTCGACGAGTTGATCGTCCCGCCCTGCGCGTAGATCCGGAACGAAAGCCCACCCGGCTCAGAGAGGTAGTTAGAGGTTGTCCAGCCGGCTTGTCCCGCAGAGCCCAACCATGCGTATGCGGGATCGGCGGGATCCGGCAGAGACGACTTGCGCGACGACGGGATCCGAAAGACCGGCATCTCATCGAGTGCCACCCCCTCGGTCGGCGACAACCCTTGAACGTTCTCAAGTGCAAGGGTTCCGCCGACCATCGTCATATGCAGCGCAAAGTTCCCCACCGACACAGCAGCATCCGGTGTCGGCTCTGTGGCTGAGGCAGGAGATGCACCCACACCCAGTGTCAGGCCAGCAAGTGCGAGGGTGAGGGTGCTGGCGAGGATGGCCCGAGGCGCATATCTAGGGTGGCGAAGGGTGCTCATCGGATCCTTTCAAGAGTGGGATGCTGACATGGAAATGTCGTGGGGGGAACGACGACCGCCCCCACCCACGACGATGGACGGCTACTGCAGCACGAAGCTGTCAGGCGTGATCGACGCCACCGGCGTCGGGTCATCGTTGAGGTAGACGTTGAACGTCAGCTCGGAGAGCGCCGCACCGAGTCCGATTCCTGCGCGCCTTGCGGCGCGATTCTTGAGAATCGTCATGATGGTGTACTTCCAAACTGATGACCGTGATGTGGATTGCGCGGCTCCACTCGAGGCCGCGTCGAATGACGAGTCCGGCGGCAAGTCTTAGATCACCGGTCGGAGACGCCGAACGCGCAGCTATTCACTCCGGTAGCCATAAAGGGGTCATCGTGTGCGCGCGGCCGCGGTGATCCTGGCTAGGCGGAGGGGCAGGGCATTCGGTCGGAGTAGATGAAGTGGGCGCGGACGAAGCCGACCAGCTGATGTCGCAGCAGTGCGCAGGTGGTCACAAGGGCTCCGGCGAGGGCGGCGGCGGGGTTCTCGGCGCCGAGGGCTTCGGGGCCGCAGCCGCAGCGCAGGCTGCCGCGCGGGGCGAGGTGCCCGCGTCCGTGGCGGTGGGCGAGGGCCAGGCTCGCCGGCGGGCGCTCCCCGGCGCGTGGTCCGTTGGAACGCGCGGCGTGGCGCGGGAGGGTCTGTTGGCGGCATCGTCGCTGCTTCGACATTCCTTCACCTCGCTTGCGTGTCGCGGTTCGAGCCCCACGCTAATGAGAACGCTTATCGGTCGCATGGGCACCCCAATAGTCACCCGCCAGGCAGGCAACTGTCAAGTCCCGCCCCGGCGGCGGTCCGGGACCGTTGGGCCGCCGCCGCGGCGAGCGCACCCGGAGGCCTGGAGTCCGTCGAGATATGCCGCCACGGCCAGATCGCCATCGCATCTTGGCCGGATGGCCAGGGCTGGAATCAGGCGCAGCCGAGGGCGAAGATTGGGTCGAGGTAAGAGGCGACAAGCGCGGCCTGGCCGTCCAGGAACGACTCGAGCAGGTGCCGGATGAGGTACTCCTGCGTCGGTGCCGCCAGGCCGGCCTTGTCCGCGACCGAACGCGCGGCCGGTCAGCGCTGGGTTGGTATGAACGGGATCAGCGACGCGGCAAAGGACTCCAGGTTGAGGCTCTGGACCAGCACCCGCCCGCTGCCCCGGAAGACGTTGACGACGCCCTCGCCGGTGCCAATCGAGCCGAAGAACCCGCTCTCCAGTTGGATCTTGTAGTCCAGGTTGCGGTCCCAGGCCACGACGTGCCGGTTGTCGATAACAAAGCCGTCGGCGTTGTCAAGCGGAATCTCGCTGATCGACCCGAAGGCGTTGACCAGCATGGCGCCCTGCCCGCTGGTGGTCATGACGAAAAAGCCGCCCTGCCCGCCCAGCAAGGCTTTGCCCGCGCTTTGACGCTCCAGCGTGTAATCGACCGACGATTCCATCGCCAAGAAGGCCGAGTCGTTCAGGCGGTATTGGTCAGCGCCGACGTCCAATTGCGCGATTGTGCCGGGGTAGGTTGGCGCGATGGCTATTTCGCCGGAGGCCGCCTGGCAGGTCGCTTGAGTGATGAAAGCCGACTCGCCGGAGGCCATCGACCGGCCGACCGCTTTGACGAATTTGCCCAGCCCCGTCCCAGAGGCGTTGAGGTGGGCGCTGAGTTCCACGCCAGCGGAGCGGTAGATCATGGCGCCGCGTTGGACGCGCACCGTCTCGCCCTGGCTCATCAGCGCCCGCGCCAGCGGGAATTGCAGTTGGCTTTCGATGTGGAATCGCATCGTCCAACTTTAGTCCCGCTAGGCCCAGCCCAGTTCCTAGGCCCAGCCCAGTTTCTAGGCCCAGCCCAGTTTCTCATGTCCGATGGCGTCCACCCAGCTTCCAGCCTCGCGGTAGTCGCGCGGGGCGGCCGCGAGGTCGCCCAGAGGCATCGCGGCCGGCGGCGGCACAGCGTATTTTGGCTGCTCGACGGC
>JAITJY010000373.1 GCA_031278675.1 Bifidobacteriaceae bacterium | reverse complement strand
GGGGCGGGCGCGGCGGGTGGGGCGCCGGTACGCTGAGGTTGACCAGGCGGTTCGCGCCTATCAGGCGTACCAAACGGCGGTCAGCGACCTGGCGGCGGCCCGCGAACTGGCAGGCGGCGATCCGTCCTTCGCGGCCGAGGTGCCGGAACTTGAAGCGGTCTGCGGGGCCGCCGAGCGGGCGCTGCGCGAATTGTTGGCGCCGCGCGACCCGGACGATGCCCGCGACGTGATCATGGAGATCAAAGCTGGTGCCGGCGGCGAGGAATCGGCGCTGTTCGCCGGGGATTTGTTCCGCATGTACCAGCGGTACGCGGAGCGCCGCGGCTGGTCGGTCGAGGTGTTGGACGTCAACGAAACCGAGTTGGGCGGACTGAAGGACATCTCCGTCGCGATCAAGGCGCGCGGCCATCCGGAGCCGCAGGATGGCGTGTGGGCGCACCTGAAATATGAGGGTGGCGTCCACCGGGTCCAACGGGTGCCCGTGACCGAATCGCAGGGCCGGATTCACACTTCAGCCGCCGGCGTGCTGGTGTTGCCCGAGGTCGATGACCCCGCCGAAGTTGAGATCGACCCGAACGAGATCCGTGTCGACGTGTTCCGTTCCTCCGGGCCGGGTGGGCAGTCTGTCAACACCACCGACAGCGCTGTGCGCATCACGCACCTGCCGACCGGTGTGGTGGTGAGTTGTCAGAACGAGAAATCGCAGCTCCAAAACAAAGACCAAGCTCTGCGGATTTTGCGGGCCCGGCTCGCGGCTATTCAGGCCGAGGCGGCGGCTGCGGCCGCCGCTGACCAGCGCCGTTCCCAAATCCGGACCGTGGACCGTTCGGAACGCATTCGGACCTACAATTTCCCGGAGAACCGGATCGCCGATCATCGCACTGGCTTCAAGGCGTACAACTTGGACCAGGTTCTGGGCGGCGATCTTGATCCGGTGATCGCCTCCGCTCAGGCGGCGGATGCCGCCGCTCGGCTGGCCCCAAGCTAACCCGGCTGGCGCGGCTCGCCTAGCCGGCCGTTGCGGCCCACCGGCCTAACCCGGCCGGGGTGGCTCGCCTGCGCGGCCGAGGAGGCCCAGCCGCTCAGCCCGGCCGGATGGTAGCGTGGCCGGCGTGCCAAACACCGATCCGCGCTGGGCTCCCGCGACGGCGAGCGCGCTTCAGCGCGCCTTTGACCTGGTGCGGCACCCGGCGAAGGGTTCGAAGCAGTCGGTGCTCGAAGACGCGGAACTGATCCTGCATTGTTTGGCGGCCGGGGTTCAGGTGATCGAAGTCTACGTCGAAGATGGCCATGTAGTACCGGAGCAACTCGTACAGGCGTGCGAACAAGCCCACGTGCCGATCCGTTCCATCGCGCCTCAGGACGGCATCCGCATCTTCAAATCTGACAAGCGCGCCCACGTCTTTGCTGTCATCAAGTTGCCGACGCCGGCGCGCCTGACGGACATCTTGGAGCGGACTGGGGATGTCGTGGTGCTCGATGGCGTGCGGATAGTCGGCAACATCGGCGCAATTGTGCGGTCGGCCTTCGCGCTGGGCGCCGCCGGTGTTGTGCTGGTCGACTCGAACCTGGACAGCGTGGCGGATAGGCGGCTGTTGCGAGCCAGCCGCGGCTATGTCTTTTCGCTGCCCACGGTGATCTCCTCGGCAGCGGAAACGCTCAGCTTCTTACATGGGGCGGGCCTGGAGGTGGCCGTCTTCGAGGTCGGCGGTGCCGTTCGCCTCGACGGGTTGGCGAACCGGCCAGGGCCGGTCGCGCTGGTGTTCGGCAGTGAGCGCTACGGCCCGTCATCGGCCGTGGCGGAGGCGGCCACGATCCGCGTCACTATCCCGATGCGTCGGGGCGCGGAGTCCCTCAACGTGTCGGTGGCCTGCGCTGTAGCGGTTTATGCGCGCTCAGTGTCGCGGTTGTCCGGCGGCGGATCGCCACGCCTGTCGGCGTAATCCGTAAGGCGCTTCGCGCCGTTCTCCATCAGGACCGATCCGGCCCGCACCGAGGACGAAACCAAGTTCACCAGTGCCTTCGCAAATCTCTTCATTTCTTGCTCCGCTCCTTTACTGGCTTGCGGCCGCCGCGTGCCCTGGCGGCCGGCGCCGCCCAACCAGTGACGTGCCGTGGCGGCTCCCCGAGCGCCCGACGGGCGCAACTTTGCGCATCAGTTTAGTGCCGCCTGGGCCCGGCGGCGCAGCAGCACTGAGCTGTCTCAAACGATTCCGCCCGCGCAGCCGCTGTCCCGCTGGGCGTGGACGGCCCTGCCGCCTGCGCTGCCGGTGTCTCGCTGAGCGTGGATGATCCCTCCGCCCGCGCAGCCGCTGTCCCGCTGGGCGTGGACGGTCCTGCCGCCTGCGCAGCCGCTGTCCCGCCGGGCGTGGAGGGTCCTGCCGCCTGCACGGTCGGCATCGTCGCCCCCGGGGGCTCGGCCCTGCCGCGCGCTGTCGGGACCGTCCCCTGGGGTAGGACCCCGCGCTGCGGGACTACCGCCCGCCGCGACCCAATAATTAAGCGTGACCGGCTGCCAGCCCGCGAGACCTGGCTGGTGAGCGGTAGGCTCAATCACGCTGATTACGACTGGGAAGGTGTGGGCAAGTGTCCAACGAGGAAGCGCCGCGAACCGGCGCGCAGCTATTTCACGACCGGAAGGACGTAGTGGTGGTCCGCGTCAACGGCGAGTTGTGGGACCTGGACCGGCCACTTCCCGCCGACGCGGAAGTGGAACCCGTCACCATCGACGAGCCCGACGGCTTGCAGGTGCTGCGTCACTCCGCAGCGCACGTCTTGGCCCAAGCGGTCCAGGAGTTGGACGGGGAAGCGCGGCTCGGGATCGGCCCTCCGATCACCGACGGTTTTTACTACGACTTCGACGTGGCCAGACCCTTCACGCCAGAGCAGCTAAAGGAGCTTTCCAGGACGATGACGCGCCTCGCCGCCCAGGGGCAAACGTTCCGCCGGCGGGTGGTCACCGAAGCCGAGGCGCGGGCCGAACTCGCAGATGAGCCGTACAAACTTGAGCTGATTGGGCTCAAAGCTGACCCGGCGGGGGCAGCCCAGGCGGCAGAAGGTGCCGCAGTGGAGATCGGTGCGGGCGAACTGACGATCTATGAGAACGTGCGCCGCGATGGGACGCGGGCCTGGCAGGACCTGTGCCGGGGGCCGCATATCCCGGCCACAACCTTGTTGAAGAAGGGCACGTTCAAGCTGATGCGGTCGGCGGCGGCGTATTGGCGGGGCGATGAACACGCCCCTCAGCTTCAGCGGATCTACGGCACGGCGTGGGCCACTCCGGACGACCTGACGGCTTACACCGAGCGCCTAGCGGAGGCTGAGCGGCGCGACCACCGCAAACTCGGTGCGGAACTCGACCTGTTTTCATTCCCGGAGGAAATCGGGTCTGGCCTGCCGGTATTCCATCCGAAGGGCGGTATTATCCGCCAGGAGATGGAAGAATACTCGCGGCAACGGCATATCGAAGCGGATTATAGTTTTGTCTCGACGCCGCATATTACTAAAGCCCAGCTTTATGAGGTTTCGGGGCACCTGGAATGGTACCGTGATTCGATGTACCCGCCAATGCGGGTGGATGAAGAGATCGGCCCGGATGGGCACATCAAACGCCAGGGCCAGGACTATTATCTGAAGCCGATGAATTGTCCCATGCACAATTTGATCTATGCTGCGCGGGGCCGTTCCTACCGTGAACTCCCGCTTCGGCTGTTCGAATTCGGCACAGTTTATCGTTACGAGAAGTCTGGCGTTATCCACGGGTTGACCAGGGCGCGTGGTTTTACTCAGGATGATGCCCATATCTACTGTATGCCGGATCAGCTCAGGGACGAATTGTCTTCATTGCTCGCATTTGTGCTGGACCTGCTCGGGGATTACGGCCTGAATGATTTCTATTTGGAACTGTCGACCCGTAACCCGGATAAATCGGTGGGCTCGGACCAGGTGTGGCGCGAGTCGACGCGGACCCTGGAGGAGGTGGCGTTGGCCTCCGGCCTGGAACTGCGCGCCGACCCGGGCGGGGCGGCGTTCTATGGCCCCAAGATTTCCGTGCAGGCGCGTGACGCGATTGGCCGGACCTGGCAGATGTCCACCATTCAATTGGACTTCAACATGCCTGACCTGTTCGGTCTGGAGTATACGGCCGCAGATGGTTCACGCCAGCGTCCGGTGATGATCCACCGGGCTTTATTCGGTTCGATCGAACGGTTCTTCGCTATTTTGACGGAGCATTATGCGGGTGCTTTCCCGGCCTGGCTCGCGCCGGTTCAGGTGCGGGGTATTCCCGTCGCGGACGAGTTTGCCCCCTACCTCGCCGAGGTGCTCGGCCAGCTCAAAGGGCACAAGGTGCGCTGCGAACTGGACACGTCGGATGACCGGTTCGGCAAGAAGATTCGCCGCGCCGCCACCGACAAGATTCCGTTTACCCTGATCGCAGGCGCCGACGATGCCGCCCAAGGTGCCGTATCATTCCGCCTTAGGGGAGGAGCCCAAGACAACGGTATCCCCGTGGCTGAGGCGGTCGCACGGATCGTCGAGAGCATAGAACGGCGTGACAATGGATAGCGAACCGGCCGCCCAGACCGTACCCGCCGGCGCGAGGCGCGGCGCAGGCGCGGCCGAAGCGGGTGGCGCGGCCCGAAGAACACGGACAGGGCCGGAACCAGGCGCGGCCGAAGCGGGTGGCGCGGGGGGAAGAACACGGGCGGGGCCGGAACCAGGCGCGGCCGAAGCGGACGGGTCTGCCCAGGCCGTACCCGCAGCGACGTTTGCTGGGGAACCGGACGGGTCTGCCCAGGCCGTACCCGCAGCGACGTTTGCTGGTGAACCAGACGGGTTTGACCGGCTCTGGGTGCCGCAGCGGATGGCCTATGTGGGCGGCGATTCCCGGCCGCATGACGGTCGGCCCGACGACTGCCCGTTTTGCTTAGCTCCGGCCAAACCCGACCCGGAGGCCCTGATCGTAGCGCGCGGCCTAAGCGTCTACGCCATCTTGAACCTGTTCCCGTACAACCCTGGTCATTTGCTGATCTGCCCGTACCGGCACGTCGCTGCGCTGACGGACCTGGACGGCCCTGAGTCGGTCGAATTGACTGAGTTCAGTCAGCACGCCTTGCGCGCGTTGACGCGCGCCAAACAGCCCCAGGGCTTCAACCTGGGCATCAATCAAGGCTCGCAGGCGGGCGCCGGGATTGCCGCCCATCTGCACCAACACATTGTGCCCCGATGGACAGGGGACTCCAATTTCTTCCCCTTGATTGCCCATTCGCGGGCGTTGCCGGAGTTGTTGTCCGCGACGCGCGAGGCCGTGGCCGGCGCCTGGAGTGAGACCTAAGTGCTGGGCGCCAATTCAAGGAACTTGGAAGAAAAGCTGTTCGGGCGCCCGGCGGCATTCTTGGTCCGCCACCATGTCCACCCGAATGCGGTCACCATCACCGGGACGGTGGCGACCTGCGGGGCGGCGCTGACGCTGTTCCCGGCGGGCCAGCTGTGGCCGGGCGCACTGGTGGTCGGCTTGGTGGCAACGGCGGATGCGCTCGACGGGACTATGGCGCGGATTACTGGGACGGCATCGGACTGGGGGGCGTTCCTCGATTCGACGCTGGACCGGATCTGTGATGCCGCCATAGTGACGGGCCTGACGCTCTATTTTGCCCGGTGCGGCTACCTGTTTGGGCTGGTCGCGGGCATTGTGGCGATCGCGGCGAGCGGTCTTGTGCCTTATGTACGGGCCCGGGCCGAAGCGCTGGGCTATAAGGCGTCGGTCGGGATTGCGGAGCGATCCGACAGGTTGGTGGTGACGTTGGTGACGGCGTTCGCGACCGGGTTGGGCGCCCCCCTGTGGGTGGCGGCGGGAGGGTTGGCGCTGGTGGCCGTGGGCGCCTTGGTGACGGTGGGCCAGCGCGCCTGGGCCGTCTACTGCCAGGTCCGCGGGGCGGCGCAGTGAATCTGACTGGTTTGGCGTTCAAGGTGGTGCCGCGCCTGCCGCCCGCGTTGGCGCGCGCCTTGTTTGCGTTGGCGGCCTATGCCGTCTGCCTCGCCCCTGCCAAAGGCGTGCGCCAGTTGCGGGCCAATTTGGTGCGCGTGGTGCCGGATGCGCCTAACGCCGTGATGCGCCGGTTGGTGCGCCGGGCAATGCAGCGCTACCTGCGGTACTACTGCGAGGCGTGCCAACTGCCGCGCTGGAGCGAGGCCCAGGTGGACGCGATGATCGAGGTGGAGGGCCTGGAGTACGCCCAGGCGGCGCTCGCCGGGAACGGCAAACTGGTGGCGGCGCTCGCCCACATGGGTAACTGGGATCTGGCCGGGGCTTGGGCATCGCGTCACCTGGCGCCGGTGGTCACCGTCGCGGAGCGATTGCAGCCGGATGAGGTGTTCCAGGATTTCTTGGCTCTGCGCGAGGCGTTGGGCATGCGGATCA
The DNA here is from genome assembly GCA_031278675.1 of Bifidobacteriaceae bacterium. Taxonomy (GTDB): domain Bacteria; phylum Actinomycetota; class Actinomycetes; order Actinomycetales; family WQXJ01; genus JAIRTF01. Next base: position 1,498 of record JAITJY010000373.1, on the reverse strand, counting down.
TCCCGCTGGATGTGGGCGGCGCTGGCGCTGCAGACGGCGTACCGGGTGGTGTGCGGGGCGGTGCGTCAGGTGGCGTGGCGGGCGGCGTGCGGGGTGGTGTGCGGGGCGGTGCGTCAGACGGCGTACCGGGTGGTGTGCGGGGTGGTGCGTCAGGTGGTGTGCGGGGTGGTGTGCGGGGTGGTGCGTCGGGTGGTGTACCGGGCGGCGTGCGGGGCGGTGCGTCAGGTGGCGTGCCGAGTGGTGCGGGGGCGTACCGCCAGCTACTGCGGGTGGCGCGGAGCGAGCCGCGCTGGTTGGTGCCGCTGCTGGCAGAACGCGACCTGGGCCACCGCGGCGTGGAAGTGGACTTTTTCGGGGAGAAGGCGCTCGTGGCGGCGGGGCCCGCCGCATTGGCGCTGGCGACGGGCGAACCGCTGCTGCCGGTCGCGATGTTCCGGCGGGGCCGGCGCTATGTGCTGAGATTTAGCCCCGAGGTTAGGCCGGACGCGGGCTTGGCGCCGGACGCGCGCCTCCAGGCGCTGACCCAAAGCTGGGTGAAGGCGCTCGAGGAGCAGATCAGGCGCCATCCGGCCGATTGGCACATGCTGCAAAAGGTGTTCGTCGCGGACCTCGACCCGGCGAAGTTGGCGGCGGTGCGCGCTAGCAAGGATCAGCGATGAAGATCGGGTTGGTCTGCCCCTATTCGCTGGATGTCCCGGGCGGGGTCCAGTTCCACGTCCGTGACCTCGCGGAGGAACTGATCACTCGTGGCCACGAGGTCTCGGTCCTAGCGCCGGCGGATGACGTGACGCCGCTCCCGTCATATGTCGCCCCGGCGGGGCGGACGGTTGGGATTCCGTACAACGGGTCGGTGGCGCGGCTGAACTTTGGTCCGTTGACGGCGCGCCGGACGCGGCGCTGGCTCACGGATGGGGCGTTCGACCTGCTCCACATTCATGAACCGATCACGCCGTCTTTGGGGATTTTGGCGCTGATGTATGCGCCGTGTCCGGTGGTGGCGACGTTCCATTCTTCACAGACCGCCTCACGGGCGCTACGCGCCGCATATCCGCTGGTCAGATCGGCGCTAGAGAAGATCTCAGGGGTGATTGCGGTCAGTGAGGACGCGCGGCGCACGGTGATGGATCACTTGGGCGCAGACGCCGTGATCATCCCGAACGGGGTGTGGGTGGATCATTTTGCGGGCGCGGCACCGGATGCGCGCTGGCTAGCTACGCCGGATGCGCCGGTGATCGCGTTCTTGGGGCGGTGCGATGAGCCGCGCAAAGGGTTGAAGGTGGTGGTGAACGCGCTGGGGGAGTTGTTGGGGGTCTATCCGGGTCTGCGTTTGGTGGTGGCGGGTACCGGTTCGGCGGGCGAGGTGTTGGACAAGCTGGGCCCGGAGCGGGCTGCGGTGGAGGTGACGGGCCGGATTTCGGATGCTGAAAAGGCCGCGTGGCTGCGTTCGTGTTCGCTTTATGTGGCGCCGCACCTGGGTGGTGAGTCTTTCGGGATTGTT
>JAITJY010000366.1 GCA_031278675.1 Bifidobacteriaceae bacterium | reverse complement strand
GGCGGGCGAGCAGACGGTATTCGAGTTCGGTCAGCGGGATTGGCCCTCCGGGGCCGAAGGCGCGCTCCAGGTCAAACCGGATGGTGATGTCCCCGAAGGCGGGCGGGTCCCAGCTGGTGGGGTGAACGTCATCGTCCTGGGTGGCGCCAAGTGTCCCGGGCGGCGGCGCGCCCAGGCGGCCAACGCGCCGCAACACCGCCTGGACTTTGGCGTGCAGGACCGCGAGGGAATATGGCTTGGCGATGTAATCATCGCCGCCCACACCCAAAGCCAAGAGAATGTCGTCATCGCCGCCACCGCGTGCGGAAATAAACAGAATCGGGATGTCGTTCTCGCGGCGCAAGCGGCGGCACAGGGCGAAACCTGATTCGCCTTCGAGGTTGATGTCCAGCAGAATCAAGGCGACGTCATGATTCGCGAGGTAGGTCAGGGCGCTGGCGGCATCCGGCACCCAATCGGCGCTGGTGCCCAACATGGTGAAATATTCGACTGTCGCCTGGGAGAGGGCAGCTTCGTCATCCACCACCAGGCAATCGACCCGTTTTTGATCCGTCATGGCTTCCTTGCTCGGGGGCGGCCGGGGGGATGTGGCTGACCCGAGGTGTGGCTCGAACCGGCATCGATCCGGTGACCTTCCGCTTTTCAGGCGGACGCTCTCCCAACTGAGCTATCGAGCCCCAATCAAAGCGGACCGGCACTTAGGCCGGTCCGCTCATGGGCGACCCCGACGGGACTTGAACCCGCGACCTCCGCCGTGACAGGGCGGCACGCTAACCAACTGCGCCACGGGGCCCGATGCGCCTACGGCGCACGGCTTACCAGCATGCCAGCCGAACCGCCCCGCTGTCCAATCGGTGACAGGCGGGCTCACGCTACGCGCACCCGCACGGCCTAGCCCACGCTACGCGCACCCGCCCGGTCTAGCCCACGCTACGGGCACCGGCCCGGGCGGGAAGCTCACCGGGAAACGCCCAGTCATGGCTCAGGCGAGCCCCCAGGAAACTCTTCTTCGTCAGCGGCGTACCGGGCGGCGTACTCCGCGTACGGGTCCTCTTCGGCTGGACTGTCAGATCCCCCGCTCAGCTCACGTTCCAACGCTCCCAAGTCGGTGTCCGGGGTGTAGTACTTGAGCCTACGAGCGACCTTAGTCTGCTTTGCCTTTTGACGGCCGCGCCCCATGTACGTGACCCCCTCGTGGTATTCGGTCGGCATGATCGTATGAATCTAGGCTACAAGACAGTCCTAGGTTACGTCGAACCTTCGCCGTGACTAATCAAATCCTGTAGCCCAGCGGCAAAGACCGCCGCGTCGAACAAGGAGCGCTTCGGGTCCTGCCAGGTCGAGATGTAGCGATCTTGCTCAGCGCCTCACCTGTCACCGGCCGCCGCCTGCTGCGCGGCTCACCAACTCGGCACGCTGGACGCCGCTGAGCTAAGCGCGGTACTGGTCAATGAGCAAGACCGGGCCACCGGTGACGCCCTTGGCCTGGCTCACAAGGTCAGCGGCGGGCACGCCGCGTTGGTCGGCTTCGGCCCCGACATCCTTGACCAAAGCTACCCGCCCAATCGGAACGGCCTGCTCCCCCGCTTCGGCGAGGGTCGCCAGAGCAGACTCCAGCGCCGCGTCACCGACTATGACAGCCATTCCCACACCCAAGTTGAGCGTACGTTCGAGGTCCTCCCAGGCGACGTGGGCGGCATCGTGCAACAGGTGGAACACCGGCGGGACCGGCCACGCCGCCCGCGAGACCACCGCACCGAGGTGAGGGGGCAGCACCCGCGCCAGGTTCGCCGCCAAACCCCCGCCCGTGACATGCGCGATGCCGTGCACCCCACCTCCCGCGCTCCCCACCAGCTTCAGGACCGATTTGGTATACAGGCGCGTGGGCTCCAACAACTCCTCGCCGAGGGTGCGCCCGAACGCTTCAATGGGGCGGGCATAATCCCATCCGAGGTCGTCTACCACAGCCCTAACCAGCGAATATCCGTTGGAATGCAGGCCGGAGGAAGCCAAACCCAGGACCACATCGCCTTCAGCGACCCGGTGCGCCCCGAGCAGATCATCGCGTTCCACCACGCCCACGGCCGCCCCCGCGATGTCGTATTCGTCAGCCCGCATAACCCCCGGATGTTCGGCGGTTTCGCCCCCAATCAGGGCGGTGCCCGTGGCGGCACACGCAGCCGCAATCCCGCTGACAACAGCCGCAACCTTCGCCGGATCAACCTTCCCGGTCGCAATGTAATCCGTCATGAACAGAGGTTTAGCCCCGCTCACCACGAGATCATCCACCACCATGCCCACCAGATCAAACCCGACCGTCTCATGGATGTCCATGGCCTGGGCAATCGCCAGCTTGGTGCCCACTCCGTCCGTGGAGGTGGCCAGCACCGGACTGCGGTAATTCTTCAACGCTGAGGCGTCCCACAGGCCCGCGAAACCGCCCAGCCCGGCCAGCACCTCAGGGCCCAACGTGGCTCTGACCGAAGCCTTCATCAATTCGACGGCCTGATCCCCTGCGGCCACATCAACCCCCGCCCTACTGTAGGCATTCGACATCAAGAGTGCTGCTCCAATTCAGTGACGGCATCAATCGCCGGTTCGGTGTTACTTGGCCTTTGGGGAGGCTGGTTGGTCCGGACCTGGCCAGCCGGCACCACAACTGGCGGAGATTGGCTGGTCGGAGCCTGATTAGCGGGGGCTTGGTCAACCAGCGCCGCCGTGGGTGTCTCTAACAAATACTTGCCGTGCTGTTTCAATTCCGGCTGGACGTAAAGCGGATACTCGCCGGTGAAACAAGCCGTGCAGAGTGCGCCAGGTTCTTGCCGCGTCGCCGCGACCAGACCACCCAACGAAATGTAGCCCAACGAATCCGCCTCAATGGACTGCCGGACCTCTTCGACCCCCAGTCCGTTGGCGATCAGTTCAGCCCGCGATGCGAAATCGATCCCATAAAAACAGGGCCACATGACCGGCGGGCTGGAAATCCGCACGTGGACTTCAGCGGCACCGGCTTCGCGCAGCATGCGCACCACGGCACGCTGAGTGTTGCCCCGGACAATCGAATCATCCACCACAATCAATCGCTTGCCGCGAATCACCTCTTTCAGCGGATTAAGTTTGAGGCGTAAGCCAAGCTGACGGATCGTCTGGGTCGGTTGGATAAACGTCCGGCCAACGTAAGCATTCTTGGTCAACCCTTGAGCAAATTCGATGTGGCTTTCAGCGGCATAGCCAATCGCGGCCGGCGTGCCGGACGAGGGGACAGGGACAACCAGGTCCGCGTCGACCGGGTGTTCGCGGGCCAAAGTGCGTCCCATTTCGAGGCGGGCGGCGTTCACAGACCGGCCGGCCAACTGCGTGTCGGGGCGCGACAAGTAAACGTATTCGAACAGGCATCCCGCTGGAGTGGCCGGCGCGAACCGCGCAGAGCGCAGCCCACCGCCGTCGATGGCGAGCAGTTCGCCAGGGGCAATGTCGCGGACGAAGACCGCCCCCACAATGTCCAAGGCCGCCGTCTCGGACGCAACCGCCCAACCCGATTCGAGGCGGCCCAGCGCCAGCGGACGCACCCCATATGGGTCGCGTGCCGCGTACAGCGTGTCCTCATCAATAAAGACCAGCGAAAATGCACCCCTGACCTGCGGTAATAGCTCCAGCGCGGTCTGTTGTAGCGTGTGGTCCAAGTCCCCGGCCAGCAGCGCTGTCAAGATCGCCGTGTCTGTGCTCGCCCGGTCAGCCCGCTTCGGGTCCCGGGCGGCCAACCGCCGCGCCAGTTCGCCAGTATTGGTCAGATTCCCGTTGTGGGCCAGCGCCAAAGTGCCGCCGGCCGTCGGCCCCAAGGTGGGCTGGGCGTTTTGCCAATTGGAACTCCCGGTCGTGGAATAGCGGGTGTGTCCCACAGCAATGTGTCCCACCAGCGAGTTCAATGCGGCCTCGTTGAACACCTGCGAAACCAGGCCCATGTCCTTGTAAACCAGGATCTGGCGCCCGTTGGAGCTGGCGATTCCCGCCGATTCTTGTCCCCTGTGCTGTAGCGCGTACAACCCGAAATAGGTCAGCTTGGCGGCATCTTCCCCGGGGGCCCAGACCCCGAACACGCCGCATTCGTCTTGTGGTTTCCGTTCGCCCGGCAACAGATCATGGCCGAGCCGCCCATCTCCGCGTGGCACCTACCTATCGTGTCACATTGGGGCCCCGCACCAAACCGCCCAACCGCCCAACCGCCCAACCGCCCCGCCCGGGGGCCTACGGTTGGAACATGACAGATTCTTTACGCCACACCCCGCGCCTCAGCGCCGTGGACACCCTGGCCGAACGTTACGCCGTTGATCTCTGCCAGCTTTCACCCATGACCGCCACCGCTGCAGGCATCGCCGGCTATGACACCGAACTCGATGATCTTTCGCCCGACGGCCATGCCGCTCGCGCCGACCTCGCCCGCACTACCTTGCGCGCCCTCGCCGCCACACCCCCGGCCAACGCCCAGGACCGCATCACCCTGGCCGCGATGACGGAACGGCTCGGCTTGGAGATCGAACGCTTCGACGCCGGCGAACATCTGCGCGATCTCAACGGGGTCGCCTCCCCCGTCCAGACCGTCCGTGAAGTGTTTGACCTGATGGGGCGGGACGGCGCGGAGGCTTGGGACGGCATCGTGCAACGGCTGACCGGAGTGAGCGCGGCGCTCGTTTCCTACCAAACTTCGCTGCGCCAAGGCGCGCACCAATCGCTGACCCCAGCGATCCGGCAGGTCAAAGCGGCAGTGCGGCAGGCGGAACGGCTGGCGGCACCGGGCTCGTTCTTCGACGAGTTGGCCGCCGAGGGTGGCGCGCTCCCCAGCCAATCTGCGGCCTTGGGTAGCGCGTTGGCGGCCGCCGCGACCCAGGCGCGCGCAGCGTATGGGCAGTTGGCGGGGTTCCTCACCGAAGAGATCGCCCCGCTCGCGCCGTTGGACGATGCCGTTGGGCGCGACCGCTACCGCCTCGCCTCCCGCTATTTCTTGGGTGCGGCGGTTGACTTAGATGAGACCTACCAGTGGGGCTTGGCCGAATTGAGCCACGTGGTGGCGGACATGGAGGCCGTCGCGGCCCAGCTCGGTGGGCCAGGGACCTCGATCGAGCGGGCCGTC
>JAITJY010000410.1 GCA_031278675.1 Bifidobacteriaceae bacterium | reverse complement strand
ACCTGGGGTGCCCCGCGGCGCGGGAGGGGGGGGTGGGGCCGCCGGCCGGCGGTCGGTCATCGCGGCCGATGAGTGCTATGCGGCGCTGGCCTGGGACGAGCCGTGGGCTTCGGACGGAGTTCCTTCGCTGCTGGACCCCAGAGTCAACGGGGGCGACCTGACAGGGCTGATCGCATTGGGTTCGGTGTCGAAACAGTCAAACGCGGCGGGCTACCGGGCGGCCTGGCTGGCGGGTGATGCCGGACTGGTCGCAGCTATCGCTGAGCTGCGCAAACACATGGGCATGATGGTTCCGGCGCCGGTCCAGGCGGCGCTGGTCGCCGCCCTGGCGGACGATTCGGCGGTTGCCCAGGTGCGCGAAACCTACCGGAGGCGGCGGGAATGGCTGCTGGACGGCATCGGGCAAGCGGGCTACCAAGTCGAGGGGTCCGGGGCCGGCCTTTACCTTTGGTTTACTACGCCGGACCGCCAGGATGGCTGGCAAACGGTCGCGGACCTAGCTGCCCTGGGGATCTTGGTGGCGCCGGGTGCGTTCTATGGTGAGACTGGACGCTCGTACGTACGTATGGCGTTGACCGGGGACGATGCCGCCATCCAAGAGGCCGCAGCCCGGCTGTCCGGTGCCTAAGGAACGCGCCGCGAAGGTCAGCACTGGGCGCCGGAGCAATCGCCACCTTGCCCGGTTGAGCGGTCTAAGTGGGCTGGTGGGCCTGGGAACCCGGTCAACAAGCCGGATTCCCCGGCCAAACCCCCGCTTGCCTTCCGCGTTTCCGCTGGTCAGCGTGGCGCTGCCCGGCGCGGGCGCGGCCGGAGCGTGGCTATTCACCACGCTCCTGGGAGAGCGTGGAACAACGTCCTCCCAGGGCGTCCGACAGCGCTTGTCTGCCGCGTTTCCGCTGGTGAGAGCTTCGCTCTCGCCGGCGCGGGCACGGCCGGACGGTGTGGTTCAACACCGTCCTAGGTCCCAGAAACTTTAGGGCATAATAGGCCCATGCGGCACTAAATAACGAGTAATGAACAGCTTAAGGAGGTAGCGGCGATGACAGGAGCTAAGACGACGGCAGACGTGCAGCTCACGGTGGGCGAGCAGTACCTGGCGTTGGAGACGGTTCAGGCAACTGCGGGCAATCACGGGATTGTGATGGCGCCGTTGAACGCGCAGACCGGAATGGTGGCGTTGGATCCCGGGTTCTTGAACACGGCGGCCTGCACGTCTAAGGTGACGTTTATCGACGGCGAAGCCGGGGTGCTTCGTTACCGCGGCTATCCGATAGAGCAGTTGGCTGGTGAATCGACTTTCCTGGAGGTGGCTATGCTGCTGATTCGCGGTGAATTGCCGACGCGGCACGAATTGGAGGCATTCGAAGCCAGAATCGACAAACATATGTATCTGTCGGATGATTTTCGGCAGATCTTCTCCGTGATGCCACGGCGGGCTCATCCAATGGCCACTCTGGGGGCAGCAGTCAACATGATGGCGGGGTTTTATCCCGAATCATTAGACCCATTGGACCCGGCCGCAATCAATTTGGCGACAGCGCTATTGCTGGCGAAAATGCCGACCATTATCAGCTATATCTATCGGCGCGCGCAGGGCAACGCTCTGCTTTATCCGCAGCATGGCCAGAGCTATATCGAGAACTTTGCGCGCATGACTTTTCAGCTTCCCGGTGAGCGGTTCGAGGTGCCTGAGGTGTTTTACCGCGCACTGGACACGCTGCTGATTCTGCACGCCGATCATGAGCAGAATTGTTCGACTTCCGCAGTGCGGATGATCGGTTCGGCACGCGCCAATCTCTACATGTCGGTGTCCGGGGGTGTGTCTGCGCTGTCCGGCCCACTCCACGGCGGCGCCAATGAAGCAGTCCTGGAGATGCTCTCCTATATCCGCGACAGCGGCATCACTCCGCTGGATTTCATGACACGGGTGAAAGATAAGGCGGGCGGCTTGAAGCTGATGGGTTTTGGACACCGTGTCTACAAGAGCTATGATCCGCGGGCCGCCATAGTCAAACAGCACGCCGACGCGGTCCTTGAGGCGTTAGGCGTGCGAGACGAACTCCTCGACATTGCATATGAAGTAGAACAAGTTGCCCTGTCGGATGACTATTTCATTGAGCGCCGTCTCTATCCGAACGTGGATTTCTATACCGGGATCATTTATCGCGCCATGGGCTTCCCGGCGTCCATGTTCACGCCGCTGTTTGCGCTGGGCCGTCTGCCCGGATGGATTGCCCAATGGCGGGAAATGGTGGCCGATCCATCAGGCAAGATTGGGCGCCCGCGGCAGGTTTACGTCGGCCCCGGCCTAAGGGACTACGTGCCGCTGGCGGTCCGCGACCCCCGCTGAACCGCTGACTGGCGGGCCGGCCCGGGCCGGCCCGCCAGTCAGGCAACCGACTGACGCGGTGAACTCGCTATCAGCGGTCGCGCTGAGCGGCCCCAACCAGCGTCAAGAAAGGATCGGGACAGCGTCAGGACAGGATCAGCGTCACCAGGGTTGGGTTGGGGGCGACCGGCGCCGGAGTTGTCCCGGCGGCAGCGTCCGCCGCCGCGCCCGTAGCCGCAGCCACCCACACGCCGTCCGAGCGGGTCCAGACCTGGTCCGCCACCCAGACCGAGGCCAACCCCAGTTCCTTCGCCTTCGCGACCGCCCACTCGGCGTAAGCCCAAGCCCGCACGGCGTCATCGGCCTCAAGGGCCAGGCGCCCACCTTCACTGGGCTCGGCCTCGCTGGGGGCGTTCATGGCGGCCCGGTCGGCGGCGCCATCACCCCATTCGGCGCGGAACACGCTAAGCGCCGCAGCAGGCGTGCCGCGAGTCTCGGCAGGAGCTAATTCGCAGGTCAGAGCCCCAGGCGAGTTCCCGGTCAAAGACGAAGCGAATGACCGGGCCGTGACCTCATGCTGCGCATAAGCCTCGGGATAGGCGGATCGCTGGACCGCTTGCGCCGCCTCCGTGATGGGCATCGACTCGAAACCGTCGACCAACGCCAATTCGCGGTAGAACTCGGACGCCGCATACAACGGATCCATGATCTGTTCAGGTGTGCCCCAATCCTGCGACGGGCGCTGCTGGAACAGCCCCAGCGAGTCCCGGTCGCCGTAGTCCAAGTTCCGCAGCTTCGATTCCTGCATCGCCGTGGCCAGCGCAATGGTCACCGCCCGCGGGCTCATGCCCCGCGCTTGCCCCACCGCCGCGATCAAAGCCGCATTCGCCGCCTGCTCGGTGTCTAGGGCCGCCCAGCCCGCATCCGTCTCGGCCACGCAACGTTCTCGCACCGGCGATGCCGTCGGGCCGTCACCGCGCAGCCACTTCAGCCCCGCAAGCAGCCCGCCAGCAATCACCAGGGCCGCCACCGCCGTCACGGCCAAGCCCAGCATCAAGCGCTTCATCGCGGCCCCGCCGTCTTCGCCTCGATCCACCGATCCTCGCCTAGGGCGCCGCCCCGGCCAGGCCCGCGGGACACATCAATGAGCGTGCAACGCAGCATTTAGCGTGACTCCATGTGGCTGCGGTATCGCTTCAACGGCACCGGTCAAAGAATTGCGGCGGAACAGTAGTCCGCTCCGGCCGCTGAGTCTGAGCGCCTTGACTACGGCGCCATCAGGCAACACAACCTTGGTCCCGGCGGTCACGTAGAGACCGGCCTCGACCGCACAATCATCGCCGAGGCTAATCCCAACACCGCTGTTCGCGCCCAGCAAGGATCGCTCCCCGATCCGGATCTGCTCGCGGCCGCCGCCAGACAAGGTGCCCATGATGGAGGCGCCCCCGCCCACATCCGACCCGTCGCCCACCACCACCCCCTGCGAAATCCGCCCCTCAACCATTGATGCGCCCAGGGTCCCAGCGTTGTAGTTGACGAAACCCTCATGCATCACAGTGGTCCCAGGCGCGAGGTAGGCGCCTAGACGCACCCGGCTCGCATCGGCGATCCGCACCCCGGACGGCACCACGTAATCAGCCATCGCGGGAATCCGGTCCACCGCATAGACCCGGACCGGCCCTCGTCCCGCCGCGTCGAGCCGCGCACGGGTGAGTTCGAAATCATCCACCCGGCATGGCCCAGCACTGGTCCAGACCACGTTCGGCAGAATGCCGAAAATCCCGTCCAGATTCAATTCATTCGGTTTGACCAGCCGATGGGACAGCAAATGGAGACGCAAATACACATCGGCGGTGCCCACCGGCGCGGCGCTCAGCTCAATGTGGATTTCCACCCGGCGGCGCCAAAGCTGCCGCTCTGCGTCATACCAACTTGGCGCGGTTGCGCCAGCCTCAGAATTGGCCCCCGGATCGGGCTCGCCCCCGGCCGGCGGTACGGCCGCCACGCCCGGCGCACCGCAGGCGGAGGCGAACGCCACCAGCGTGCCGCCCGGCGGTACGGCCGCCACGCCCAGCGCACCCGGTAGACCCCGTCGCTCCGTCGCCCGGAACGGTCCTGCCTCGTCGCCGGCCGCCGGCCCGGGCGGGAAGGGGGGCTGGGCGGGGGACTGGGCGGGCGGCTGGGAGGTGGGCTGGGAGGTGGGCTGGGAGGGCGGCTGGGAGGTGGGCTGGGCGGCATCGGGCAAAGGCACAACGGCGGCCAAATCCGCCTCTTCTACCAGCGCGGGGGCCGGGAAATGAGCGTCCAGCACGGTGCCGTCGGCGCAGGCCCAAGCCCGCCCCACCCCGTAAGCGAAACGTCGCGTCATGGCGCACCACACTACCGGGGGCGCCGCTAGGCCGGCGTAACCGACCGGGGTAGGCTGCCAAAGTGACTTTGGACTTGGGGCTGGCGCCCGCCGAACTTGCACTACAGCTTGTGGATATTCCCTCGGTGTCGGGGACAGAAGCGCCATTGGCCGATGCCGTCCAGGCCGCCCTCGCCCACCTCCCCCACCTGCGGATCGGGCGGGAAGGCAACGCGCTAGTCGCCTCGACCGAGTTGGGACGGCGCACCCGGGTGGTGGTCGCCGGGCACCTCGACACCGTGCCGATCAAGAACAACGTGCCCGGTCGGTTGGCGGATGGAGTGTTGTGGGGGCGCGGCGCCGTCGATATGAAAGGCGGCCTGGCGGCAATGCTCAGTGCTGCGGCGCTGCTCGATGCGCCGCACAGCGACGTGACCTGGGTGTTTTATGACAATGAGGAGGTCACGCGCGACCTGTCGGGGCTGGGTAAGCTGATCGAACGCCACCCGGACTGGGTGACGGGAGACTTCGGGATCTTGTGCGAACCGACCCGGGCCGGGCTCGAAGGCGGTTGCAACGGGACGCTGCGCGTTGATGTGATGGCACGCGGCCAAGCGGCCCATTCGGCGCGGCCGTGGGCGGGGCGCAACGCGATCCATGCGCTGGTGGGCGCCCTCGACCGGTTGGTCGCGTTCGCGCCGGGCAGTGTGCGGCTGGACGGCCTGGACTACGTGGAATCGCTGAGTGGCGTTGGTCTGCGCGGCGGCGGGGCGGGCAACGTGATCCCTGACGAGGCGGCCGTCACCGTCAACTACCGGTTCGCGCCCGATAAATCCGAAGCGCAGGCGCTGCGCATAGTTGAGGCCCTGTTCAACGGTTTTGAGGTGCATTTGACGGATTCGGCGCCAGGCGCCGCCCCCGGCCTGAACCACCCGCTGGCGGTGCGGCTGGCCGGTGTGGTTGCCGCGCACGGCGGCGCCCCGCCGCGCGCCAAACTGGGCTGGACGGATGTGGCCCGGCTCGCCGCGAGGGGTATCCCGTCCGTCAACTTGGGTCCAGGCGACCCCGCGTTGGCCCACAGGGATGACGAAGCCTGTCCGGCCGAACAGATTGACCAGGTCAGGTCAATGCTAGTCAGCTTCCTGAGCGAACCCGAACGCTTCTAGACGGGTAGCCCAATCTGGTGGCTACAGACCGGTGGCCTGGAGTTTGGTGAGGTCAAAGGCGCTGTGGCGCGGCCGTGGCGCTGAGGCCGGCCGGCTCGCGAGATACGCCTGCGTGGTGATGGGCCGGACATCGTCCGGCGAACGGCCGGCTAGCTCAAAGACGCGGCGCGCAAGATCATGCCAGGTCACAATGGCGCCTGAGTTGGAGACGTTGTAGATCCCGGGCGCGGCGCCCGCCCCCACCAGGTGCAGTGCTGTGGCCGCGAGATCCTGGGTGAACGTGGGCCGCCCGTCTTGGTCCGCGACTACCTCGGGTGAGGTGCCTTGGTGGGCGAGGCGCGTCATCGTGCGGACAAAATTCTCGCCTGAACCAACCAGCCAGCTGGTTCGCAGGATGTAGTGGCGCGCCAAGGTCGCGACAATCTGGTCACCAGCGGCTTTGGTTTGCCCGTAGACGCCGAGCGGGCAGACGGGTTCGGTTTCGCTGTGGAGCCGGCGCTGGCCGTCGAACACGTAGTCGCTTGAGATGTGGACCAGTTGGATGGAATGGCGTCGACAAAGCTCGACGAGGCGGGCGAGCCCGGTCACGTTGACCGCCCACGCGTCGCGGCGCCCTTCGGGGGTTTCCGCCCGGTCCACCGCTGTGTAGGCGGCCGCGTTGAACACCGTTGCGACGTTTGACCAGTCGATCTTGGCGAACTCGGCGGGGTGGGTGAAGTCAAGCTCCGTTTGCGGGACGCCGCGCGCCCCGGACAATTGTTTGAGTAATTCGCTTCCCAACTGCCCGTCGCCGAGCACCAGAGTTTGTTTGCCCGCAGTCGGCCGCGCCGCGCCCGCCATGGGGTGCGCCCGGTCTGCGGCACTGATTTCCGCCTCAGCCAAGGGGATTGGCCAGACGATGCCGAGCCCCGGGTCCGCCAGATTGACATACGCATAGGAGTCCTTGGCGGCGGGGCTCCAATGCGCGTTGGTCAGGTAGCTGTAGACAGTGCCGTCGCCGAGCGCCTGATAGGCGTTGCCGACTCCGCGCGGGACAAAGACCGCCGTTTCCGGGCCGAAGCTGCGCGTCACCACCCGCCCGTAGCTGGCCGACCCTTCCCGCAGGTCAACCCAGGCCCCGAACACCGCGCCGGTGGCGACCGAGACAAGCTTGTCCCAGGGTTCCGCATGGATTCCGCGCGTCGCGCCCAACTGCGCGTTGTATGACATGTTGTTTTGGACCGGATTGAATTCGGGTAGACCCAGTGCGGTCATCTTGGCGCGTTGCCAGTTCTCTTTGAACCAGCCGCGGGCGTCTTCATGCAGCTCAAGATCAATCACCAGCAAGCCGTCAATCTCGGTTCGGTTCACGGCGAGTTTCCGCATCGCGTCTCCCATCGGGGCTGTTTGTCACCGGATTGAGCATAACGCGGGCCGCCGCCGGGCCTTCACGGGTTCATGGGGTGATGGGTTCATGGGGTGATGGGTTCATGCCATGATGGACCGGTGCGCGGGATTATTTTGGCGGGCGGAACGGGTACGCGGCTGCATCCGATCACTCTTGCGACCAGCAAGCAACTTGTGCCGGTGTATGACAAGCCGATGATCTACTATCCGTTGACGACACTCATTTCGGCGGGAATCCGGGACATACTGGTTATCACGGCGCCGCAGGACACGGCATCATTTACGCGGTTGTTGGGCGACGGGTCGGGGTTGGGCATCTCGATTACCTATGCGACCCAGCCTGAGCCGAAAGGGCTGGCGCAAGCCTTCACTATTGGCGCCGAGTTTGTGGGCCGCGAGAACGTCTGCCTGATCCTGGGAGACAATATTTTCCATGGCCCAGGCCTCGGCCGGAACCTTGACCGGTTCGGGACGTTGGAAGGCGCCGCTATCTTCGCCTATTGGGTGGCGAATCCCAGTGATTATGGTGTGGTCGAGTTCGGCCCTGACGGGGTGGCTCGCTCGCTCGAAGAAAAGCCCGCGCGGCCACGGTCGCATTATGCGGTGCCAGGGCTGTATTTCTACGATTCAAAGGTCGTGGAAATCGCGGCGGGTCTGACGGAATCGCCCCGCGGCGAGTATGAAATCACCGACGTGAACCGGCATTATTTGGCGAACGGCCGCCTCCGCGTCGAAGTGTTGGCGCGCGGCACCGCTTGGTTGGACACGGGCACCTTCGGCTCGCTCAGCGACGCGTCGAACTTTGTCCGCACGTTGCAGATGCGCCAAGGGATGCAGGTCGGTTGCCCCGAAGAGGCCGCGTGGCGTAAGGGATTTTTGTCCGATGCCGACATGTTGGCTCGCGCTGACACCTTCGCCAAGTCGGGTTACGGCAGCTATTTGCGGATGCTAGTGACGGAAGCCTAATCGGGCCGGGCCGGGCCGGGCGGCCGGCCTTCCCGTCAAGCGCCCGAACGCGGCGTGTCGCCTCCACCAACGCGGCC
>JAITJY010000317.1 GCA_031278675.1 Bifidobacteriaceae bacterium | reverse complement strand
ACGTGCGGCCGGGTCCCCCCCAACGCCACCGTAGGGTCCAGGTGCGCCAATTCCCGGTTGCGAAAGCCCCCCGCCGGGTCCGCCACATAGAACGCCGACTCCCCGTGGTTGAGCGCAGTCCAGGTCTTGCCGCACCATTTCGGCCCGTCGAGGCTGACCGCTCCGGCCACCCCCAAAATCCGCGCTAGCTGGCGATCCACCAGCCGGGGCCGGTAACCCTCCTGTGTCAGTGTCACAGGCTCCTCCTCCGTCGCGATCCGTCCCGCCCGCGCCGATGCGCGAGAATGCGATCATTCTATCGGTCTTAAAGCGACCGGTCCACTGATCGCAAAATCAGCGTTCCCCTAGGTCTACGTGGCCTGCGGGGCGAGGGCCGCGAGGGCTAGGTCGACTAGTTCGCCGAGGTCGCGGCGCATGTCTACCTGGGGGTTGTAGAGCCACTGGATTTGCAGGCCGTCGGCGGTGGCGATCAGGACGCGGGCCAGCCAATCGGCGCGCTTAGGCGCCAAGCCCTTGGCGTGGCACAGGCCGGCGGACAGGCCAGTGGCGAAGCTGATATAGCGCTCGCGCATGTAGCGGTGGCCGGGGTGGGATGCGGCGACCGCAGCCACGGCCTGTTCCAGGAACAACTTGACCAGGCCGGGGGTGGAGGCATTGTGGGCGATCATCTCCCCGAGCCGGTGGAAGTCTTCGGCCTCGAGGGGCGCCTCATCGCGGTGGAAGCGATCAGCTTCGTCGCGGGCGCGGACAATCTCCCAGAACAGTTCTTCGCGGCTGCCGAAGTGATAGAGCAGCGCGGATTCGGCCAGGTCCAGGCGCTGCGCTATCGCTTTCAGGGTGGGACCGCCCGCATCGGCCGCCGCGTATTCGGCCAGGGCTGCGGCCAGAATCTCTGCTCGGCGGGCGCCAGATTTCCGGTAGGGACCGCGCGGCTGCGCCATTGAAACCTCCCCTGTCTTTCGCAGAAGCTTGACTCCCCGCGAAAACTGAACTACGTTAGAATTTGAACCTAGTTCAAGCCTATCAACGGAGCAAGAGTTTGAACGCTAGCGACACACCCAACCCGGGCACTGCCCCACCCCGCCCCGGCTACTACACCACCAAACTCGGCCGCTTCGGACCCCTAATTCTGATCGGCACCCTGTCGTGGTCGGTCCCCGCAGGAGCCTTCGGGACGCTCAGCCAAGCACTCTTCGCGGAGCTCAACGCGGCCGACAAAATCAAGATGGCGGCCCTAGCAGGGACCATCGCGTCCATCAGCGGCGCGGTAGCGGTCGTCATCGGCGGCCTGGCGTCGGACCGGACCCGCTCCCGGTTCGGTAGACGCAAACCGTGGCTGGTGGCGGGCTCGGCGTTCAGCGCTCTGGCCATGGCGGCGGTGCCCTTCACGGACAGCTTCGCGGTGATTGTCCTCCTCATCTCCTGCCAACAGATCGGCTGCAACGTCCTGGTCGCCGGCCTATCCGCGCTGCTGCCGGATCACGTCCACAAGAATCTCCTGGGCCGCGCCTCGGCGCTCAGCGGGCTGGGCAACCTGCTGGGCGGCGCGCTAGGCGGCCTGGTCGCGGCAGGTTTCATCGCCATACCCAGGATTGGCCTGGCCGTCACGCCGTGGACCATGGTTCTCGCGGCGATCGCGTTGTGCTGGGCGTTGCCAACCATCCCAAGCCAGGGCGAACCACGCGAGACGGCCTCGCTCATCGGGTTGGCGAAGTCGCTTAGGCCGCCGGGCGACAAAGACTTCTGGCTGGTCTTCGCGGGCCGGGTTTGCTTCCTGCTGGGGCTATTGACCACGTTCGCCTACCAGCTTTACATCCTGACCGACTATTTCCACACCGACCAGGCAACCACCCGCCAGATGGTGGCGCTGGCGGGAATCCTGCTGGCCGCCGGCGCGGGAGTGTTCGCGGTGGTCATGGGACCGCTCTCAGACCGGGTGGGGCGCCGCAAACCGTTCGTGATTGGCGCCGGGATTGTTGGCGCGGCCGGCGTGGCGCTGCTGTTGACCTCCCACAACGTGATGGTCTTCCCGATCTCTATCAGCGCCTTGTCGATGGCGTATGGCACGTTCATCTCGGTAGACCAGGCGATGATGGTTCAGGTGCTGCCGAACCAAGCGAACGCCGCCCGCGACCTCGGCTTTTTGACCGTCGCCAACACGGCGCCGGGTATCTTGGCACCAGGGGTGGCCGGCTTGCTCGTGACCATGGCCGGGTATCCGGCCGTGTTCGTGGGCGGATTGGTACTGACCGCCCTATCCGGAGTGTTTCTAATCAACGTCAAGAGAGTCAGATGAGAGTCAGGTGAGAGTCAGATGAGGCCGATGCCGTCCAACCACCCATTCCCCCCAGCCTTCCTGTGGGGTGCCGCCACTTCCGCCCACCAGATCGAGGGCAACAACACCGCTTCCGACTGGTGGCAGATTGAACACCAGCCCAGTTCCTTCATCACCGAGCCGTCCGGCGACGCCTGCGATTCATACCACCGCTGGCGCGAGGACCTGGAGCTCGCGGCGGACGCCGGATTGAACTCCTACAGGTTCTCCATCGAGTGGGCGCGCCTGGAGCCCGCACCGGGCGCCTTCTCGCGGGCTAATCTGGCGTATTACGCCAAATTGATCGACACGGCAGCCGAATTAGGCCTAAAACCGCTGGTCACGCTCCACCATTTCACCAATCCGGCGTGGGTTGGCGCATTGGGTAGCTGGGCGCACCCTAAGATCGCCGACCTGTTCGCCCGCTACTGCGCCTATGTTGCGCCCATCTTGGGCCAAGTAGAACACATCTGCCTGATCAACGAGCCGAACATGGTGACACTGTTCCCGGTGATCGCCTCGGCCGGCGGGTTGGCGGCGTTGGACAGTTTGCCGCTCCCGGACCCGGACCACGTCAAGGGGATTATTGCAGCGCACGATGCCGCCCGCGCCGCCCTGCGCCAAGTCCTCCCGCACGCTCGTCTCGGTTGGTCGGTGGCGAGCCAGACCTACCACCCCGAACCGGGCGCCGAGGAATTGGCGGCCGCATACCAGCGCGCCTCGGAGGACATTTTCTATGATGCCGCCGCCGGCGACGATTGGATTGGGGTGCAGTCCTACACCTGCCGCCGGGTCAAAGCCGTCGCCGGTGAACTGCGGGCCGCCCCCCGCGCGGGCAGCGAACGCACCTTGACGGACTGGGAGTATTACCCACCCGCGCTCGCGGAGTGCGTCCGCCGAGTCGCGGACCTGACGGGCCTGCCGGTCTTGGTGACAGAAAACGGCATCGCCACGCCCGATGACGCCCGCCGCATCGCGTATACCGCCGAAGCCCTCGCGGGTTTGGCTGGGGCGCTCGCGGACGGCATCGACGTGCGGGGCTATTTCCACTGGAGTCTCCTCGACAACTATGAATGGGGCAGCTTCGCTCCCACATTTGGGCTGGTCGCGGTCGATCGCACCACGTTCACCCGGACGCCGAAGCCGTCCCTGGCATATCTCGGTGCCCTGGCCCGTACCGGGCAACTCACCACCAGTAAACGACCAAGCTAAGGAGCTAATCATGCCTCTCGATCCGATCCTCGTCCCGCTAGTCGAAGCCCTCCGCTCTGACCTGCCTCAGGTCCCGATCGCCCAGGCGCGCCGCGAAGCGGAGGCGAACTCGGCGGCCCAAGTGGGCGTCGCCATCGAACCTGGGCCGCCGGACGTGACGGCCGCGACCTTTTGGGTGCCCGGACCTGCGGGCGCACCACCCGTCAAGGTCAAGGCTTATCGCACGGCTGGGTCACCGCCCGCGCTGCGCCCCGGCCTGGTCTACTTGCACGGCGGCGGCTGGACCCTCGGGTCGGTGGACAGCGCCGAAAATCACGCTCATTGTGCGCATCTCGCCAAGGGCGCTGATCTTGTGGTGATCGCAGTCGACTACCGTTTGGCGCCGGAAAACCGGTTCCCGGCCGGCCTGGAAGACTGCTACGCCGCGTTCGAGTGGGTCTTCGCGAACGCCGAACTGTTGGGCATTGACCCGGCCCGCCTCGCGGTGGGTGGCGGTTCCGCCGGCGGCAACCTCTCGGCGGCACTGGCGCTCAAAGCCCGCGACGAGTCCGGCCCCAAGATCGCATTGCAACTGTTGGAGGCACCGGCACTGGACTTCACGTTGTCCTCACCGTCGATTCACACTTTTGATGCCGAGTTCCCCGCAGTTCGCCAGATGGCGCAAAGCGCACCCGCAGACTATTTCACCGACGATGCCGACCGCCTCAACCCGTACGCTTCGCCGCTGCTAGCCCCCAGCCTGGCCGGCCTGCCTCGGGCAGTGATTTTGACCTGCGAGATCGACCCAGTGCGGGATGATGGCGCCCGCTACGCCGAGCGCTTGGCCGAGGCCGGGGTTGAGGTGGAAGCGACCTTGTATGACGGACTGCTCCACGGGGCTTCGACCCTGACTATGCTCTTGCCGAGTGCCCGCGCCTGGCGCGCTCAGTGCATTGCCGCGCTGCGCACGCTGTGATGCGGGCGGGAAGGATGTCCGGATGTCTCAGCCTGAGGCGGGCGGCGGGGCGCCGCCCAAACGCACGCCGCGCCGCCGGTGGCGGCTGGTGTTGATTTGGCTCGCGTCGATTCTTGGTTTTGTGATCGTGGGCGCATTGGCCCTGGTGGTGGTGGCGGGCGTCAGGGACGGCACCGGCCCGTTCGATTCTTTCTATGTGAACCGGTTGGCGAAGACCACCCGGGATGAGCCGAAGGGCGGGATTGTGTTCTACGGGGCATCCAACTTTGCCCGCTGGAGCGAGATCAACACGGACCTGGCGCCCTACCATGTGGTCAACCATGGGTTTGGTGGCAGCACCGACAAGAGACTGGTCAAACATGCCGACACCCTGCTGTTTCCTTTAGAGCCGGCGGTCGTCGTGTTCCAGACCGGGTCCAACGACTACCTCTTTATGACCGGCACTGATCAGGCTAAGGCGGCCGAGTGCCTGGCCTACAAGAAGCAGATGTTCGCGGATTTCCATGAGCGGCTGCCGGATGCCCAGTTCGTGGTGATGAGTGGATTGTTGGCGCCCGGACGGGCCAATCATGTCCCGGTCACCCAAATGGTCAACCAGGGCCTGAAAGAATTCGCCGAATCCGTTGATTACCTGCGTTTCGTGGACGCCAGCGAATTGACCTATGACGGCTCAGTTTTCGATGAGTCTTTGTTTGTGGCTGACGGAATCCATCTGAACCGAACCGGCCAGCAGGCGTGGGCCCAGTACATCATCCCGGTCCTGGATGACATCACCCGCCCTTGACCCGCCTCCGGGCTGATTGGCCGTTGATGCCGCTACGCCTGGGCTACGGGACCGGGCAATGTTTACTGACGCCAAACGGGCTACGCTGCTACGTCTGTACCACGCCATCGGGCAATTCCGCGCATGGCGTGGTAGAGCGCGAAGGCGGTCACGGTGCCGACCACAATCCCGGTCAGTTCGATCTCGCCGAACTTGAAGCTGGCGCCCGCAATCCCCAAGATCAACGCGGCGGCGGCCGGGAACAGATTGACGGGATTCGCGAAGTTGACCTTGTTCTCGACCCAGATGCGGGCGCCCAACAGCCCAATCATCCCGTACAACATCACCCCCGCGCCGCCGATCACGCCGGGCGGGACAGTACGCACCGCCTCGCCGAACTTCGGGATCAGCGACAGAGCCAGCGCGGTCGCGGCGGCGACCCAATAAACGGCGGTCGAATACACCTTCGTGGCCGCCATCACGCCGATATTCTCCGCATACGTGGTAGTGCCCGAGCCGCCAGCCGCGCCGGCCAGCGCGGTCGCCAAGCCGTCCGCCATCAGGGCCCGCCCCATCGACTTGTCGTAGTCTTGGCCCGTCATCAACGCCACCGATTTGACGTGGCCCACGTTCTCTGCGATCAGCACCAGCACCACCGGCAAGAACATCGGCAGCACAGCCCATTCGGGACTCGGCGCCTGGAACTCAGGCAACCCAAGCCAGGCCGCTTCGCGGATCGCCGCGAAATCCACTTGGCCCTGCACCAGCGCCGCAATATAACCGCAGGCCACACCGATCAGCACCGACAACCGTCCGATCATTCCCCGGAACAACACGGTTACCAGGACAATGGCGACAACCGTGATCCAGGCCGTCAGCGGCGCGTAGGCCATGCCGCCGTTGACCTCGCCAGTCGCGGCGTCGACGGTTTTCCAGGCCGTGCCCGCCAAGTTGAAACCGATCATCATCACAATGGTGCCCGTCATGACCGGCGGCATGAAGGCGTTCAGCCAGCCCGCGCCCGCCCGGTGTACCACCCAACCGACCAGCGCCAGCAACAGCCCGGTCGCCATCACCCCGAACAGCGCTGCGCCCATCCCGCCGTCGCTGGCCTTGGCAGCCATGATCGGCGAGATGAAAGCGAAGCTGGAGCCCAGGTAAGAGGGCAGGCGGTTGCGGGTCAACACCAGGAACAGTGCGGTGCCGATCGCGCTGAAGAACAGCGTCGTGGACGGCGGGAAGTCCGTAATAATGGGCACCAGCAGCGTGGCCCCGAACATCGCCACGACATGCTGCATGCCCATTGAGATGGTGCGCGGCCAGACCAGCCGCTCCCCCGGCGCCACCACCTCCCCGGGAGGAATCTTCTTGCCGTCACCGTGCAGAGTCCAAAGTGCCATGGTGGAAGTCCAATCGCCGAGTTTGCCTTGGCGGGCGGGTGCCCAGGCCAGCTTACCCAGTGCTCGGGGGTGCGGTTTGCGGCCCGGCCGCTGGCCTGCTGCGCCGTTGCGCCCTGGAGGGACCGCTCAGAGCGCGGGTTTGATTTCGCTGGGATAGGTCTGGTCTTCGTCGAACCAGACTTCTAGGCGCACACCGGCCGCAGCCAATAGGTCGCGTGACTGCTGGGCCGCGCGGTAGCGGCGCAGCGCCACCACACGCTCCACGCCCACGCTGATCAGCAGCATCGCGCAGGTCGCGCAGGGTTCCATGGTGCAATAGCAGGTGGTGCCCGCGAGCGGCAGACCATATTTGGCGGCCTGCGCCAGGGCGTTTTGCTCCGCATGGACGGTGCGCACGCAATGCGTCCTGATTGAGCCGTCATCTTCCACCACGTTCCGCCAGAGATGGCCAACCTCATCGCAATGCGGCAGCCCCGGCGGTGATCCGACATAGCCCGAGCAGATGATCCGGTGGTCACGCACAATCACCGCCCCGGACCGGCCCCGATCGCAGGTGGCTCGCCCCCCCACGACCGGCACCAGGCCCACGAAGTATTCGTCCCAGCTTGGCCTGGGGCGCCCCGGGGCTGCATCTGGTTCGCCCGGCGTGGCGGGCTCGGTTGCAACAGGCGGTTCCGCGGCGGCCGGGTCAGGCCCGGCAGGTTGGTCGGCAGGCATCTGTCGATTATGGCAGCACCGGCTCGCCCCCGCGCCCGATGCCGTCCCATCCGCCGCCCCCGCATCCCCGGTCCCAGCCGCCCCGGCCCAGGCTCAACCCAAGCCCAACCGCCCCGGCCCAGGCTCAACCCAAGCCCAGCCGCCCAGGCTCCAACTCAGCCCCAGCCCAGGCCAAGGCGCCCCGATCCAGCCCGGGCCCAACCGCCGAAGGCAAAGCCCAGATCAACGCGCAGCCCGTCCGGTCAGGGCGCAGTCGCGGGGGTTGGGGCTAAGTTCTCGCTTAGCTCCTCGTCCAGTAGAGCGAGTACCGCTTGGCCGTAGGCCTCAATCTTGGCGCGCCCAATCCCGGGGACGGCAGCCAATTCCGCCTTCGACGCGGGCCGCCCAGCGGCCAAAGCCCGCAGGGTTGAGTCGTGGAAGACCACGTAAGCAGGGACTCCGCGCTCCCGCGCGGTGGCGGCCCGCCAGGCTCTGAGCTGCTCAAATAGAGCGGCATCGGCGGGCGAGAGGGCTGCCCCGGCCCCAGTCGCGCCGCCCTTGCGTCCCGCATCTGACCGCCTCCCAGACGCCCCGAGCGCCCCA
>JAITJY010000303.1 GCA_031278675.1 Bifidobacteriaceae bacterium | reverse complement strand
AGCGCCTCCGGGCCGGTCGGCACTGTACCCCGCGACGATGCCGCGCCAAACCAACGCCACCAACCCGGCAACGCTCGCGCCCGTTGCGCCGGGCGAGTTTACACTCCGCACCTGAGCCGGACGTATGTCCTGGCAAATTCATGGGAATTGCGCAATTAGTGATGCGTCCGCAGGTGAGAGAGGGTAGGGTTAGAGCACGCGGTCGAAGCCAACTTGGGCCGAAAGGCCTGAGCCGCTAGCTGTTGTCCCCCTAGAGGCGAAGGAGCCGAACTTGTCGACAATGAAAGCGATCCAGCTGATCCGCCCCGGCGAATGGCCAGAACTGCGCGAGGTGCCCATCCCCCGCCCTGGTCCGGGGCAGATACTGCTCAGGATCACGGCGGCCGGCTTGTGCCACATCGACGTCACCGTTGTGGAAAGGGTCGCAGCGGAGCGGAATTACCGCTTACCGCAAACCCTGGGTCACGAATGCGCCGGGCGGGTGGTAGACGCCGGTGACGGGGTCAAACACCTGGTCAACATGAGCGAAGACGTCCTGGTCTACGGTCCATGGGGCTGCGGCCGATGCCGCCAATGCGCCGAGGGCTACGAAAACTATTGCTACAACGCGCGGGCGCGCGGAATCTTCCCGCCGGGCCTCGGACGCGATGGCGGTGCCGCCGAATACATGCTGGTGGACCGCGCCCGCTACCTGGTCCCAATCAAGGACCTGGACCCGGTTCAGGCCGTGCCCCTCACGGACGCGGCACTAACCCCATATCATGCGCTCCAGCATTCGCGGGCCAAACTCGACGCCAACTCGTACGCTGTGGTGTTCGGTGTGGGCGGACTGGGACACGTCGCCATCCAACTCATCAAACACCTGACCCCGGCGCGGGTGATTGCGCTGGATGTGTCCGAACGGCACCTGGCGCTGGCTAAGGAAATGGGCGCCGACTATGCGTTCCGGTCCAACGCCGACGCAGTGGAGATTGTGCAAGACCTGACCCACGGCCAAGGCGCCGAGGTTGTATTCGACTTTGCTGGAGTCCAGGCGTCAATCGACCTGGGCGCCAAGATGAC
Source organism: Bifidobacteriaceae bacterium (assembly GCA_031278675.1). Taxonomy (GTDB): domain Bacteria; phylum Actinomycetota; class Actinomycetes; order Actinomycetales; family WQXJ01; genus JAIRTF01. Next base: position 4,679 of record JAITJY010000303.1, on the reverse strand, counting down.
CAAGGTGCGCGGCGACTGGAACATTGTCGGAATTGGCGGAGGTAAAGCGACCGTCGGATTTGGCGTGGTGCCTTATGAATGCAACGTGTTCTCGCCTTACTGGGGCACCCGCGGCGAACTCTACGACGTGGTGGCTCTAGCAAGGCGCGGCGTGATCAAGCTCCACGTCGAGGAGCACCCCCTGGAAGACGGCGAAGCGACCTTCCAACGGCTCTACGCCGGCCAGGTCATGGGCCGGGCGGTACTCACTCCGTAATAATCCCGTCCCCGCCCCTGGCGGCGCCCACCGCTCGCGGCCCGTGGGCGTGGCGCGCGGCTGTCGCAGCCAGGCACGCCGGACGCCCCTGACCAGCCGGGCAGGCCACCGGGTAGCCATCGCCGACCAGGAACGCCCATCGCACCCGTCTGGTGCTCCCCTCCGGCGATCATCGGTGGATCCAGGCTTAGGAGCGTGGTGAATAACCACGCTCCGGCCGCTTCGCTCCGGGCAGTGGTACGCTGACCAGCGGAAACGCGAGTCGGCGAAACTCGGCTCAGGTGCAGAGGTTTCGGCTACCTAGTCGGGCTAGAAACCGCTGGCGATCTGTTTGGCGGTGTAGAACCCGCCGCCGCCTTTACCTTTGTAGAAGAACAGTTTGCCGTCCGGGTTGACACCAACCATGTCGGAGTATTGGTCGCCATCAATCGAGGCGCCTGAACTCATTGCGAAACCGGTCCAACCGTGACCCACTTGGTATGCGGGCTGGAATGCGCCAGAACCCTTCCCGAAATAGCGATACAGCTTGCCGGTGGTTTTGCTGATACCTAAGATGTCATTCTTGCCGTCGGCGTTGAGGTCACCTGCAGCATAAAGGTTGTACGTTAACCAGCCGTGGCCCACTTGAGTATTACCGGAATAAAAACCGCCCTTGCCATTCCCGCGGTAAAGGTAGAGGACACCGGTGGTGTTGTGGATCGCTAGCAAGTCGATCTTCTTGTCCCCGTTGAGGTCCCCGGCCGGAATGACTGTGTAGGCGCTCCAACCGTGTCCTATCTGGGTGCGTCCGCTCATCAATCCGCCCCTACCATTGCCTTTATATAGGAACAGTTGTCCAACCGAGTCGCGGGCCAAGACGTCAGCGTATCCATCCAGATCCCAATCCCCTGGGGCATAAATGGTCATATCGCCCCAACCAATTCCCACATAACTCGAGGCACCGATTCCCCCAGACGCGGTCCCCGGGTAGAACAACAATTTGTTCCGGTGGCCTGCAGGATTCCCCCCGATCACAGCCTGGGTGCTATCAACCACTAATAAATCGCCCCGTTTATCCCCGTTCAGATCCGGCGAGACCACTATTTGGAGCGCCTTCGGCACCAGAGTAGTCAGTGGGTTTGATACACCGTTCGGGTTATTTGCATAATCCAATGCCCGGCTGGCGTCCAACACTCCCCAACCGAAGGAATTGTCGCGGCCAAACGCACCGGCATCTTGTGCGGTGTAGGTCAGGACGCGCTCAATTTGAGCCGGGGTCAAAGCTGGGTTGGTCCGCTTCAACAGCCCGGCCGCAGCGGCGACCAACGGGCTGGCAAAAGACGTCCCAGCGTCAAAGTGGCAAGCGCTGTCGCAAACAAGAATATCAACGCCCGGAGCGGCAATATCCACGCTCGCGTTGAATTGCGAAAAGCTGGCTTTCGTGCCGTTGACGGCGGTCGCCCCGACCCCGATCACGCCGGGGTATGCCGCCGGGCAGTGCAAAGCGGACGAGTAGCCGTTACCAGCAGCGGCCACCACCGTCACGCCTGCTGCGACTACATCTTGGATCGCGTAGTAGATCGGGTCCAGCGGCCAGTACTGCTGGGCCGCGCAGGTGTCGCCCAACGATAAATTCACCACTTTCGCGCCGTCTAGATAAGCATGACGAATCGCAAAAGCGATGGCATCATTCGGCATGTCGTAGTCGCCGGCTTTCGCGCCCGCATCGGGCAGCGTCTTGTAGAAAAAGACTTGGGTCGATTGCGCGGCTCCCGCTAGTTGCGTGCCGTTGTTCGTTGTTGCACCGATCACGGAACTGACCGCCGCACCATGGAACGCGGAAGAATCCGTCACCGAAGCCGGCAGCCGGACATCGCTGTCCAGGTCTGCCCAGTCATATCTCCCCACGATCGACCCGAGGTCCGTTACGGCGGTCCGCGGGAACGCCGTGTCCACCACAGCGATCGGCGCAGTCGTGTCCGCGCCGCCAACCTTAGGCCAAGCCTGTTGGAACCGCGCCCCCACTGCGGAAGACGCCGTCCACGTGGTGGCCCCTTGCAAGTTCCGCAACGCGTACTGGTAGGCGGTGAAATACGGGTCGTCCGGGTTCGGGACCATGGCAGCGGCGGGATATTGCCGGACCAGCCCCACTGCGCGGTACAAACCGGACGCTTCCATCTCCCGGATGGCGGTTGCCGGGTCGGGCGTCTCGACCGCCACGGTAGCCCCCCCAGCACCGGACACAACGGTGACATTGTCCAGGCTCAGCGTACGTACCTGTCCCGTCGGAGTGGCCGATGCCGCCACCGCAGCAACCGAGATTTCTCCCGCCACGCTCGCCGTGACACGGAACAGGCCGTCTTCGCTCACCGGCGAGTCTTCCAATGCGATGTCCGGCCCATCGTCAGCCGTTGCATCCGGCGCTGCGTTAGCGGCGGCATCCTCCGTTAGAGCTGGCGGCTCGGCGCTGGCCTCGCTGCTGTCTTGCCCGTCTTCGGGTCCGCCAGACTCCGAAGATGTGGCATCTTGTGGCGCTCCAGGCGCCTGATCTGCGGCTTCGCCCGGCGCTACGTCAAGGTCAGGGGACGGGTCGGCCCCATCGGCCGGCGTGGTGGCGGCGGCGGGCAGCGGCGCTGACTCCTCGCCGACGGCGGGAAGAGCGGCGATCCCCCCGAGAGTAATTGTCAAAATGGCGGCTGCGCCCACAGCGGCTAGCCTGGATCTGCGGGGGTGATTCATAGACCCAGCTTAGTGGTCCGCCGCCCCCAATTATCCGGAGGGCGCTGGGGCGTGAGCCCACCCCGGGCCGTGTTGCCGGACGCCGACCCGGGCGCGGCGCGACACGCCTTAGCCAAGCCCAAGAGCCCCCCGGCCGCCATGGCCTAGCTTCTGTTGCTTCTCCGGGTTCTTGACCAATCCCGGGCGCGGCGCCCCTGGGCAACGCCTGCGGGTTGTAGCACTCTACGTCATCTTGTTGTTTCCCCCTGAATGTTTGCCGGTGGCAAACTGGCGCATGAAGTTTGTAATTGAAGGGTTCAATATTTCATGGAAACTCCCCCGGTGGACGGCCCTGGGACAACTGACCCCAGCCCGCCAATCCCCAGGAGAAAGAGAATCTGACCAGGCAAAACCAACCCAGCTTCGTTGTCTTCGGCAAATCACCTAAACAGACCATTCCTGTCCTCGCACACTAATCAAACAATCCGTCGGCCGCCAGTGCCCACAACCGGACTGGCACCCATTCCAACCAACCAAAGGAGCGGACCAATGCAAGAACCCAAACCAAGAGGAACCGACCGCCGAAGCTTCCTGAAAGGAGCCGCCCTAGTCGGGGCGGGCGTTGCCGCCACCGGCCTAGCTGCCGCGTGCACGCCATCGGACTCCGGCACTTCCACCGAGCCGGCAGAACCGGGCGGCAGTGCCACGCTGGACACCGACAAGTACCCGGCGCTAGGCGACGCCCGCAACCCGGTTGACTGGCTGGGAACCCCGCCAGACATAACACCGGCAGACTGCGTCGAGACGGTGGAGGCCGATGTCGTGATTGTCGGCACCGCAGTGGCCGGCGAACTAGCGGGATTCAGCGCTTTGCGCCAAGGCGCCAAAGTAGTGATGCTGGAGCGCAACGGCACCGCACACATCTCCGGCAGCGGCATGGGCTTCACCAACTCCAAGTACCAACTCGAAAACGGCGTGCCCGAGGTCGACAACTATCAACTCTTCCAAATGCTCTTCAACACGCTGCAAGGGCGCTGCGACCAGGCACTGTTGGCAAGCTGGGTGTGGCACAACGGCGCCGCGCTCGACGAGTTGGAAGAAACGGTCCTCAAGCCAGCCGGGATGTCGGGATCAGCCAGTCCCGGCCCGTTGCCTGGCCCGGAAACAGCCCGCGAACTGTCCCAGAGTTTCCCGGCAGTGGTCAACTTCGACGCCACCGGCAGCGACAATCTGGAGGCGTTCAACACCGTGGTCCACGATTGGATCAAGGCCAACGGCGGTCAGATCTTCTACAACACCACGGCTCGCCTGCTGACCCAGGACTCGGACGGCACTGTGACCGGGGTGATCGCCCAGAACCAAAGCGGCGACTACATCTATTACAAGGCCGCGAGCGGCGTGGTGATGGCGACCGGCTCCTACGGTGCGAACGAGGACATGCTCAGGGCTTTCACCGCGCCCTGGCTGCGGGAATACGCCAAGAATTACCGCGTCTACAACGCCCGCGTAACCGAGACATCTCCCATCACCACCGACGAGGAAATGGATGACGGCACCGGCCACAAGATGATGGCGTGGGCGGGTGCAATAGTCGAGCAGATCGATCCGTCATTCCAGTCCTGGGAGGACACCGGGTACTGGTTCTGGCCGTTCTTGCACGTCGACACCGCTGGGCGGCGGTTCCGCAACGAGGCCTCGTCCTGGCTGGATCACACCCACCTGATTG
>JAITJY010000278.1 GCA_031278675.1 Bifidobacteriaceae bacterium | reverse complement strand
CCGGCGGTGGCCACCCCCTCCGGGGCGGTTCCTCCGCCCATGACGGCTCCACCGACGGGCGCGCCGCTTGAACCGGATCCGGCGGCTCAACCGGTTCCGCCCACTGCGCCAAAGACGGCCGCTCAAACGGAACCGCCAATGCAACGGGGGTCGGCGGCTCGACCCGGGGGGCGGGCGCTGGCGGGGCGGGCGGCATCGTCCACGGGGTAAAACTTGGCTGGTCCGGCGGGATCGGCAGCGATACTGGGGTCGGCCGGGCAACTCGGGCCCTGCGGGAGGTGGGCACCTGCTGGCTGCGCGGGCCTAGGAGGTCGCCCGGCTCGGCGCCGGGACGTTCGGATGATTGCCGACGCAGGGCGTGTGAGGGATTCGCGGGCCGGCTGCGTTGCGCCAGCGGCTGACGGACCTGGTCCGCCAGTTCCGTTGCTTGGCGGCGCTGGGCGGCCTCACGGAGCGCCCGGCGGGTCAGGGGCGCGCCTCCCTCCGTTCCTAACACGCAGTTGAGACTAGCCGATCGACCGGCCTCGGCTAAACCTCAATCCACCGATCCCCGCCTACTGCGCCGCCCCAGCCAGGCCCGCCAAACGCCCCTGACCAGATCATTCAGCCGGAGATAAAGACGGCGATGAAGCTGGCGCAGGCAACTCAGCCAGCAAACTGCTCGCCTCCCGGCAGCCCTCAAGCGCTTGGATGGGACTCGCCGGGTCGTAACTGACCTCATCGACAGACTTGATGGCGTCATATTGCAAACCCAGTATCAAGTCGACCGTCGCGTCTTCGCGTGTGTCCAGCACTATGACTGCGCCGGCCGGCACGTATTGGTACAGCGTGTAGGCGCCGTTGACGCCGTTGATGCCGGTCACCAATTTGACCACCCCGTCATAGCTGGCGGCGTTGCCGGCACTCGGCTCGACGAACCCGTACGCGGCCAACGCCGTAGCTGCAGCTGCCGCATACCCCGTCCGGCCGGACCCGTTCAGGACCCGGACCACCACACCCGACGGCTGGGGATGCTCGGTCGCCGGTTCAACCGGACAAGGGATCGCCAACACCTCAGCCGCCTCGGTTGGTACAACCTTGAATTCGGCATCGAACACGGGGGCCAGATCGCCGCGCCACATACCCCACGCCATGACCAGCACAAACAGCAGTCCAGCGATCAGTGTGCCGTAGAGCGCCGTCTGCCGCCACAACAGGTGCAGACGCCGCTTCTGCACCGCGCTACGTTGCCTCATCCGCGCTCCCCTGTTCGCGCGAAGCCAACAACTCGTCTAAGTTCGCCACTCGGGCGTGGAGGGTTCCCCGGCCCCGCAATGCCGCGCGGACCGCGCGGTGCAAACCATCCTCCAGGTAGTATTCGCCGCGCCAATAGACCACATGCGCGAACAAGTCGCCGTAGAATGTCGAGTCTTCGGCCAGGAGGCTGGCCAGGTCCAGGGTTGATTTCGTGGTCACCAGTTCGGCCAGCCTGACCTGGCGCGGAGGCACGCGCGCCCACTGGCGCGACGTGGCGAAGCCGTGGTCAGGGTAGGGCCTGCCATCGGCGATCGCTTTGAAGATCACAAGGGGTAATCCTACGGAATCCACAGGTTCGGTGTTTCCTCCCCTGGGCGGAATATCGCCAGCGGTATAACTGGAGCATGGAAATCCAAGTTGATCTGCGTTCCGACACGGTCACCAAACCCTCCCCGGCCATGCGAGAAGCCATGGCGCGGGCCCACGTCGGCGACGATGTCATAGACCGCGACCCGACGGTCGAACGCCTGGAGGCGGTCACGGCCACCATGCTCGGCCAGCCAGCCGGTTTGTTCATGCCATCTGGCTCAATGTCGAACCTGGTGGCGCTGATGACACACCTGGGCCGCGGCGAAAGGTTTTATGCCGTCCGCGGAGCCCACATTTTGACCCATGAGCTTGGCACGGCATCGTGGCTGGCCGGCGGCATACCCGGCGAATTGCCGTGGAGCGACGGACCCGGCTGCCCCTCTCCTGCCGACATCCGCGCCCTAGCCGCAATAGAACCGCGGGCCGGCCACTACTACGACCTGCGCACCACGCTGGTCTGCTTAGAAAACACCCACAACCAGGCCGGCGGTCAGATCATCCCGCGACACGCCATGACCAACTTGGTCGATTCCGCCCACGCAGCCGGTTGGCCCGTCCACCTCGACGGGGCCCGGATTTGGCACGCCGCCGCAGCTCAAGACATTACGCCGCACGATGCCGCCGGGCAGCCCGATTCCCTGACCGTTTGCTTCTCGAAAGGGCTCGGTGCGCCGGTCGGCTCAATGCTGCTCGGTTCCAAAGAGTTCATTGGCCGCGCCTGGCGGTGGCGCAAGGCGCTAGGCGGCGGGATGCGCCAGTCCGGCGTGCTGGCTGCGGCGGCGTTGGTGGCCCTGGACCAAGAGCTCCCCCGGATCGACGAGGATCGCCAGCGCGCCACCACATTGGCGCGCGCGATCCGCCAAGAGGGGTTGGACTGCCCCGACCCAGCCACGAACATCCTGATGGTGCGGCCACCGCCAGGCTCCGACGCTTCGGCCGGGGATATTTGGGCGGCGTGGCGGAGCGCCGGGATCGGGTGCCTCTTGATGGGCGATGCCGTCCGCCTAGTACTCCACCGCGACATCGACATGGCGGGCCTAACCACGGCAATCATGCTGATCAACGAGGTAACTAAGAAGGTGGGTTAGTGGACGCTCGCGTCTGAGCTGTGCGCTTCGCGCGCGGTCGCGGGTGGTGGCTGGCAAGGCGGAGGTCTGGCCGCCCCGGAGCTAGCGGCCGGGCCGGGGCGCGGCCAGGTGGCGGGCGCGGGCGCGGGCGTGCGCGAAGCCCACCGGTTGGGCGCGAGCGCCCGCTACTCGCGGGGGATCGCCTCCGGCGGTGGAGTTGGCGTTGGTTCTGGTGGTGGAGCGGGCGCCGGCCCCAGCGACAGCGTCAAGGTGATGGTGGTGCCGGGGTAGGCGCTGCCGGTGGGGGATTGCTCCAGCACCGTGCCTGCGCTAACCGTGTCGGAATAGGCGCCATCGCCCGTCACAACCTGGAACCCGGCCTCTTCGAGCTGCTTGATAGCACTGTCGAGGTCGCGGCCCATCACGTTCGGGATGGGCCTCATCTTGCCGCGCTCAATGTCAACCGGCGGTCGGTCGAAGCCGATCTTTTCCTTGCCGTCCATGACCCAAGACATGAACTTCTTGAAAGTCGGCGCGGCAATATCGCCACCATAGGCGCCGCCATACCACTTCCCGCCGATCTTCCCGCTCAGGATCTTTTGTTCACCCGGATAGCCGGTCCACACCGCCGTGGCCAGTTGCGGGGTGTACCCGCAGAACCACGCCGCCCGGGAATTGTCGGTGGTACCGGTCTTGCCGGCCACCGGCCGGCCGTCTGTCAGGGCGGCGTTGGTCCCAGTGCCGCTGGTGACCACCCGCTGCAGCGCGGCATTGACACCCGCCGCCACACCCGGGTCAAGCGCCTGAGTACAGGAGCGTTCCGGCAGTTCCAAGGCTTCGCCGTCAGCTTTGGTAACCGCTTCAATCGAGGTCTCGGCGCAATACAAGCCGCCTGCGGCGAACGTGGCGTAGCCCGTCGCCATGGTCAGAGGGGAAACCAGGTTGGTCCCGAGCACCATTGATGGGATCAGTTCCCATTCGGCGCCATCGGCCCGTGCAATCCCTAACCGGTTCAACAGGTCCTGGATGTCGCACATGTCCAGCTTGTATTCCATCGCGGCATAAGATGCGTTCCAGGAACCGGCTGTGGCCGTGTACGCAGTGGCGCCCTTGCGGGCGCCGCCCCTAATAGTCCAGGCCTTCGCTTCGCCAACCCGGCCGCCGTCGCGGCAACTCGCCTTGAAATAACCGGGGCTGTAGGTGGTCTTCGAGCCGTCAAACGGTTCATTCAAGGAATGCCCCGCCTCCAACCAGGCGGCAAGAATAAACGGCTTGAACGTTGATCCGGGCTGGAAGCCCATCGACCCGCCATAAGGTTGGTCCACGTTGTAATTAACTGAGGTGTAGTTCGGGTCATCGGTGGTCCCCGACTTATACCAGCGGTTTTGGGCCATGGCCCGGATGCGTCCTGTGCCCGGCTCCACGGCGGTCAGGGCATGGCCAACGCCGCTCTCGTCATCGTATGGGACCTGCGCGTTGACCGCTTCCCAAGCATAAGCCTGCGCTGAGACATCCAGCGTGGTGGTGATGGTCAGGCCGCCGCCCTCCAGCAGCGCTTCACGTTCTGCCGCATCAGCCCCAAAAGCTTCGGAGTTGAGAATCTCACGCACCACATAGTCACAGAAAAAACCCGCATGGAACTGCGGATCAGCTGCCTCACAGCCACCCTCGGTCGGGGTCACGTTGAGTGTGTCAGCCACCTGTTGTGCCACTGCCTCATCGTATTCGGCTTGAGAGATGTAGCCCTCCCGAGCCATCGCTGCCAGCGCCGTGTCACGCCGGGACTGGTTTTCCGCCGGATAGTTCACCGGATCCAAGTTGTTCGGGCTTTGCGTGGTCGCAGCAATGGTCGCGGCCTGCACAATCGACAACTCAGCGGCATGAATCCCGAAGTAGTAGAGAGAGGCCGCTTCTACGCCATATTGTGATGGCCCAAACTGGGCAATATTCAAATAGCCCTCAAGAACTTCCTTCTTCGAATACTTCCGTTCCAAGGACACCGCCATCTTGGCTTCCTTGAGTTTACGCACATAGCTCTTGTCGATGGCCGCGTCGGCGGCCGCCCGGTCGCCCGCCGCCATTGCTTCTTGGATCAGCGAGTTCTTGACGAACTGCTGCGTCAAAGTCGATGCGCCCTGAGTGGACCCGTCCTGGGCGCTGTTGTGAATAAAGGCCCGGGCCATGCCTAGCACATCAACCCCCGAATGTTCCCAGAACCGCCTGTCTTCCAACGCCACCACCGCGTCCTGCATGTGCTGCGAGATCTGCTCTAAGCTCACCACCACACGGTTTTGTGAATAAAACGAAGTCAGCAAGGTCCCGTCGGACGCCAACAAGTAGGACTTTTCCGATAGTCGCGGCATTTCCAGGTCGTCATCGACCTGGTCAACCACAGTCCGGCCCGTATCCGCCACCGCTGAACCCACCGTCGCCAGCGGCAACAACAAGACCGACCCGAGGATCCCGCACGTCACCGAGACCACAACAAACGCGATGGTCCCAGCCAACAGCTTGCCGCTCTTGCTTAGAATCCGCCCTGCACGCTTCACGCACCCAAGCTTACGGGACCTACCCCAGGCGCCGCCTCATCAATTCGCCTTACGCCGCAGTGCGGCCCGGATGCGTTCACGGTTAATGGTCGCGACCGCAGTCAACGGAATCTCCGCCGGGCAAGCCAGCGCGCATTCGCCGATCTGGGAGCAGGGGCCAAACTCATGCTCCATCTGCGCCACCATTGAACGGGCGCGCTTCGCGCGCTCTTGCCTGCCGTGCGGGATCAACGCCAAGTGGGCCAGCTTCGCGCCCGTGAACAAGTACGCCGCACCGTTGGGGCAAGCCGATACACAAGCGCCACAACCGATACAGGCGGCAAAATCGAGGGCCCGCTCGGCGGCATCGTGCGTCACTTGAAGCGTGTCCGCGTCCGGTGCCGTCCCCGCGTCCACCGCGACCGTGCCACCCGCCTGGATGATCCGGTCGAGGCCCGTACGGTCCACGATCAGGTCACGCAACACCGGGAAGGCCTTCGCGCGGAACGGCGCAAACCGGACCGTCTGGCCGTCGCTGAAGCTGCGAGCGTGCTGGCCACAGGCGGGAACGTTGTCCTCGGAGCCGTGCGGCACGCCGTTGACATCTACGCCGCAAGTACCGCAAATGCCCTCGCGGCAATCGGACTCGAAAGCGACCGGATCAATGTCCCGGTCCGCCAACTCGTGGTTGAGGCGGTCCAGCAACTCCAACAGGGACATCTCGGGGGTGGCATCCGTGATCTCGTGGGTCTCGAAGCGCCCCTCGGCCGCAGGGCCGTCCTGGCGCCAAACTTCTAGGATCAGTCTCACTTGTAGTTCCTTTGCTGCAAGGGCACCGCCCGGAAGGTCAACAGTTCAAAATTGCGGATGTGTTTGCCGCTCTTACCCGGATATTCCCAGGCGGAACAGAAACACCAATCTTCGTCGTCGCGTTTCGCTTCGCCGTCGATTTCATGGTCTGTCCTAAAATGCGCGCCGGCCGACTCATCACGGTCTAAAGCATCGATGCACAACAACTCCGCCAGTTCAAGATAGTCAGCGACCCGTCCTGCGGTCTCCAGTTCCTGGTTCAGCCGGTCGCCCGCGCCGACCACCCTGATCTCGCGCCAGAACTCTTCCCGCAGTTCGCGGATCAGCCCGATCGCTTTGGTCAGCCCCTCTGGATCACGCGATACGGAGGCGTACCGGTCCATGATTACGCCGAGCTTTTCGTGGAAATGATCAGGACCGTGGGTGCCTTTGTTGGCTAACAGCCGCTCAATTCCAGCTTCGACATCTTTCATGGTCTGGGTGACCACCGGATCTGACGGATCCAGAGGGGCCTTGCCCAAGAGGCCCGCCAAGTAGTTGGGTACCGAATAGGGCAGCGTGAACCAGCCGTCAACGCAGCCCGAAAGCAAGGAGTTGGCTCCCAGGCGGTTGGCTCCGTGGTAGGCCCAGCTTGCTTCGCCGCCCACAAAGAGGCCCGGGATGGCCGACATCTGGTCATAGTCGGTCCACAGCCCACCCATTGTGAAGTGCACCGACGGAGCGATCCGCATCGGGGTTTGATACGGGTCTTCGCCGGTCAACTCCTCATACATGTCAAACAGGTTCGAGTAACGTTCCCGGATCAGCTTGACTCCGAGCCGTTTGATACCTGTGGCAAAGTCCAGGTAGACCGCATTCCGCAAAGGACCCACGCCGTAGCCCGCGTCGATCCGTTCCCGGATGTTGCGCGATGCCACGTCCCGTGGCACCAGGTTCCCGAACGCCGGGTAACGCTCCTCCAAGAAATAGAACCGCTCTTCTTCGGGGATGGCGTTCGGGTCGCGATCATCGTTTTTTTGCCGCGGCGCCCAGATGCGCCCGTCGTTGCGCAGCGACTCCGACATGAGGGTCTTCTTCGACTGCCATTGCGACATCAGCGGCAGGGCCGTCGGGTGGATCTGCACAAAGCACGGG
>JAITJY010000252.1 GCA_031278675.1 Bifidobacteriaceae bacterium | reverse complement strand
CGGGGCGGCATCGTCCGGCGGGGCGGCATCGTCCGGCGGGGCGGCAGCGTCCGGCGGGGCGGCATCGTCCGGCGGGGCGGCATCGTCCGACGGTGGCGGGGCGGCATCGTCCGACGGTGGCGGGGCGGCATCGTCCGACGGTGCCTTGGAGGCGGCCTCACCTGCGGCTTTCGCGGTGCGTGAGGCGCCCAAACCGCCGCCGGAGCGGGTCTCGCTGACGCTGGGCACCATCAACGCGGCGCGCGAGGTCTGGCTGGTCGCCGCAGGGGAACCCAAACGCGAGGCCGTGACCAGGGCTTTGGCGGGCGGCCCTGCCGTGCCCCCCGCCGGGCGCGTGGCGGGCACCGAGGCCACCTTTTGGTTGATCGACCTGGCCGCCGCGCCTGCGGCGGTCCCGCCTGCGAACCAACCCGGACCCGGCAGCTAGTGGGCTGACCCGCCCAATCGGTGGGCGCCGCGCACGCCCGCGCCCGGCACCTGGCCAGCGGCGATCAGCTCGGCTTCGCTCCAGCCGCAGCTGGCTACTTGGTGACACCTGTGCAACGGTCGGTCTCCCGCCCGGCGGGGTGCTTCGGACCATGGGCGGGACCACCTGTCAGCATCGAACAGATGAGCGCCGATGTTGCAGCGATCAGGCGGGGGTTAGGCGGACAGGTTGGCGCCACTTAGTGGCGCTAGGACCGGCGATTCGGGGGCGCGGGCCGCCTGGGCCGCGCCGGATTCGGTCAGGGTTGAGGCCGCCAGCAAGAGTTTGATCCGGTTCAACTGGTTGACCGGGCTGGCCCCAGGATCGTATTCGATCGTGGTGATGTTGACATCCGGATAGCGGCGCATGATCTCGCGGAACATTCCCTTGCCCGTCACATGATTCGGCAAACAGGCGAACGGTTGTGCGCAGATAATAGACTTTACGCCGTCAGCTATCAACTCCAGAATCTCTGCGGTGAGCAGCCAGCCCTCACCGGCTTGATTGCCCAGAGAACAAATCGCTGCGGCCTCTCGCGCCATCCGCGCCACATTCCCCGGCGGCGGATAATCAACCTCCGCCCTAGCCAACGCCCGCCCCACCGGCCACCGGTACGAATCCACCCAAAGGCGCGCCACTCGTTTCAGCGCCACAGTGCGCCGCCCAATCCCCAAATTATCCCGGTTCCATTCAGCGACATGCATCCCATTCAGCACAAATTCCATTAACCCCGGCAAACGCGCCTCAAAACCTTCTGCCTCAACCACATCGACCACATGATTATTCGCGTCAGGATGGAATTTCACCAGGATTTCCCCAACTATTCCGACCACCGGCTTGCGCGTAATTGGAAGGCGGGGCACGGCATCGTACGTCGCGATAATCCGGCGCACCAGCGCGCCGTAACCGAAACCTCTTTTCCGGCCCAGCAATTCGCGGGCGGCGGCGTCCAGATCGCGATAAGCGGCGTCTGCCGCGCCCGGAAAAGCCTCGTACGGACGTATGCGTAACAGGCCCGCTTCCAGCAAATCCCCTAGGGCGATGGCGCGCATCGCCCGGTGCGCCAACCCCACCGACAGCTTGAAACCAGGATTGCGTTCCAGGCCCTGAGTTGATATCGCGATCACCGGCACATCCGCGAAGCCCGCCTCCGCCAACGCCTTGCGCAACAGCCCCGTGTAATTGGTCGCACGGCACATCCCGCCAGTCTGGGTGATCATCACCGAGGTCGCGGCCGGGTCCGCCCGCCCCGAAGTGAACTCCCGCACAAGCTGACCCACCACCATGATCGCCGGGTAGCACGAATCGTTGTTGACGTGTCGCAAGCCCAGTTCCACATCCGCCGGCTCGACCCGCTCCAGCACCTTGACCCGGTAGCCCGAGGCGCGGAAAACCGCCTCCAGCAAGGAGAAATGCACCGGCGAAAGCTGCGGCGCAATGATCGTATGGGTCTTCGCCATCGCCTTCGTGAACACCCGCCGGCCCGCCGCATACGAGCGCGCCGGCGCGCCAGGACCCTGCCCTGCGCCCCGGTCCGCTAGAGCCGAAGCGGCGGTCCGCGCGTCAGCGGCGGCCGCCAAAGAACGCAGCCGAATCCGCGCCGCGCCCAGATTCGAGACCTCATCAATCTTCAGACAGGTCGCAACCCGCCCCGCAGCGTGCAGAATCTCCTGGACCTGATCAGTGGTAATCGCATCGAGCCCGCACCCGAACGAGTTAAGCTGCACCAGCTCGCAGCCGTCGACCGCCGCGACCGCCGCTGCCGCCTGATACAGCCTTGAGTGGTAAGCCCACTGGTCACGGGCGCGCAGCGGCCGCTCCACCGCACCGAGATGCGCCACCGAGTCCTCCGTCAAGACCGCCATCCCAAGCGACGTGACCAACTCAGGAATGCCGTGGTGAATCTCCGGATCGACATGGTAAGGCCGCCCCGCTAGCACTATCCCGCGCGTCCCAGTTCGCCGCATAAACTCCAGAGCCGCTTCGCCCGCCTCGGCCACATCCCTCGCGAACGCCTCCTGTTCGGCGTAGCCGGCCGCCACGGCTGCCTTCGCTTCCGCCAACGTCACATTCCAATCAGCGAATTCTTCGACCAGACGCTCCGCCAGCTTATCCGGCAGGGCGAGATTGAAAAATGGGTTGATAAACCGCACCGGCCCGTCGGCGCGTAGCGCCGGAATGTTCTTCTCGATAACCTGCGGATAGCTTGCCACCACTGGGCAGTTGTAATGATTGTCCGCGCCTGGGGACAGCTCACGTTCGTAGGAAATCGAGGGATAGAAAATAGTGGTGACACCGCGCGCAATCAACTGCTCAATGTGCCCGTGGACCAGCTTGGCCGGATAGCAGATGTTTTCTGACGCAATCGAATCCATGCCGCTGACGAATAACTCGTGACTGGACCGGCCGGACAGCGTCACACGGAAACCCAAGCTGGTCAGAATAGTGAACCAGAGCGGATAGTTTTCATACATATTCAGTACCCGGGGAATGCCAATATCCCCGCGGGTCGCGGCCTTCTCGGTCAACCGACGATAGGCGAACAGGCGCTTATATTTATAATCGAACAGATTCGGGAGAGAAGACTTGGCCTTGGTCTTGTCGCCGCCCCGCTCACACCGGTTCCCCGAGACGTGCCGTGATCCGTCCGTGAACTGTGAAATGGTGCACTGGCAATGATTCTGGCACAGCCGACAAACCTCCGTCGACGTCTCCACTTTCAGCCCCTTCAACGCCAAAGGCGGCAGCAACCGGCTGGGACAACCCGGCATGAACCGTTCCCGCGCGGTCAAGGCTGCGCCAAATGCGCCCATCAAACCCGCAATGTCTGGCCGAATCACCTCTAAACCCGTGAGCAACTCAAAAGCGCGCAGGACGGCATCGGACAAGAAGGTGCCGCCTTGGACCACTACTTTGGCGCCCAATTGGCCCGCTTCGCGCAGCTTGATCACCTTGTAGAGCGCGTTACGCACCACCGAATAGCTCAACCCGGCCGCGATATCGCCCACCCCGGCGCCTTCTTTTTGCGCGGCTTTGACCGAGGAGTTCATGAACACTGTGCAGCGTGAGCCGAGGTCAACCGGCCCAAACGAGGCGAGCGCCGCCTCGCAGAAGCTTTCCATCTCCAAGCCCATGGTATGCGCGAACGTTTGCAAGAAGCTGCCGCACCCGGATGAACATGCCTCATTGACTCTTATTTCATCAATTGCGCCGTCCACAATCCGGAGATATTTCATATCCTGGCCACCAATATCGATCACTGCGGTCACGCCAGGGCTGACGTATTCTGCGGCGCGGTAATGGGCCATGGTCTCGACTTCGCCCTCGTCGACGTGTAGCGCTGCCCGGATCAACGATTCGCCGTATCCCGTCACACAAGAATGCGCAATTATGGCGCCGCCGGGGAGCTTTTTGCGTAAATCTTGGAGAATTGCGCCCGCAGCGCGGATCGTGGAACCCTGGTTGGGCGCGTAATGCGTATAACAAATCCTGCCCGCCTGGTCTATTGCGACCGCTTTGATCGTGGTGGAACCAGCGTCGATTCCCAAATAGCAGGCGCCTTTAGTTTCCTCAATCGGGATGTGCTCCGTGCGGGTTTGCGCGTGGCGCTTGGTGAAGGCTGCACGTTCCGCCTGATCCTGGAACAACGGCCGCAGCCGTCCCGCCCCGGTGCCGCCCGTCCCGACCGCCTCATGGGCGCGCTCCGCGAGCGCGTCCAAACCGATCGGCCCCGCCTCACCGCGCCCCACCAACAACTGCTCCCCCAAGCCCCCGAACCCAGCCAACGGCTGGGTCCCCGGCCCGGCCGAACCCCCACCCGGCCCGGCCAAGACCCCCGGCGAGTCAACAATGTCCCTGGTCACAGGCGCCGGCTGCGGCTGGACCGGTTCCGCCAGGTAGGCGGCGCCAAGCGCCACCGCAAGCTGGCCCTGCGGCGGATTGACCAGGACGGTTCCCGGGCCGGTCAGGGCGCGCTCGAAAGCAGCCCGCAATTGGTCCAAGAAGTGAAGCGGTCCGCCCAGAGCCACCACCCGCCCGCGCACCGGCCGGCCGCACGCCAGGCCCGCGATGGTCTGGGTGGCGACCGCCTGAAAAATCGAGGCGGCGAGGTCGGTGTGGGGTGCGCCATCGTTCAACAGGGGCTGCAAATCTGTCTTGGCGAACACCCCGCAACGGGAGGCAATCGGATATAACGTGGTGTAATCCCGGGCCAGCGCATTGAGCCCGGCCGCATCCGTGCCGAGCAGTGTGGCCATTTGGTCAATGAACGCACCTGTCCCGCCCGCACACGTTCCATTCATCCGCTGCTCCACGACGGGACGCAGATAGGTGATTTTAGCGTCCTCGCCGCCCAGTTCAATGATCACGTCAGCGGCCGGATCGAGCCGACGGATCGCGGCGGTCTCAGCGATCACTTCTTGCACAAACTTGACACCCAAGGCCTCGGCAACACCCAGTCCGCCTGACCCGGTCACCGAGACCAGCGCAGCCCGCCCCGGGTGCGCCGCAGCCACCGACCGCAACAGCTTGGTCAACTCGAAGCGGACATCGGCGTTGTGCCGCCGGTAATCCTGGAACACCGTCACATCGCCGTCCAACGCCAGCGCCTTGACAGTAGTCGAACCGATATCAATCCCGAGGCGCAGCGGCCCCGCCTCCCGCACGGCACTATCCACCCCAGCGCTCATCGCACGCGCCCCCCTTCGCCCCCGCCCGATGCCGTCCCTTCACCCCGCCGCGCCCCTCCCCTTCCGCTATCCGGACCGCCAGGCGCCATCCCGCCGCAGGCCAGCCCGCCAGCGGGCAGTCCGTTCGCCGCCGACCCGCCCGGACCCGGCGCCGGCCCGCTCGAAGCCCGCCCCTCCGAAGCCGTGCCGCTGGGAAGGCGGGGTGGGGCTGTGGGTGGGGGCGCGGCATCGGGCAAGGCAACCGCGCTCGGGAGAACCTCACCAACCGGGGAAAGCGCGCCACCGGGCAAGGCAACCGGGCTGGGGGGAACCTCACCAACCGGGGGAAGCGCGGCATCGGGCAAGGCAACCGCGCTCGGGCGAACCTCACCAACCGGGGAAAGCGCGCCACCGGGCAAGGCAACCGCGCTCGGGCGAACCTCACCAACCGGGGGAAGCGCGCCACCGGGCGGGGCAACCGGGCTCGGGAGAACCTCACCAACCGGGGGAAGCGCGCCACCGGGCGGGGGGACGAGGGTCCAGGGGACAAACTCGGCGCCGGTCGCGGGCTCGGGGGGCAGGCTGGCGGGCAGCGGCACCTGCATGATGTGCCGCACGAGCGGCGCAATCAGGTCAACCGTCTGATCAACGTTGAGCGCCGCCAAACTGGACGAGCGATCGAAGCGACGCTGGATCGCGACGGACGCCATGAGCCCCACCACTAGGCGCAGGCGGGTCTCGGGGTGGTCGTCGGCGCCCATCTGGCGCAACACCGGGTTCCCCACATAGGTCACCATGAAGCGGCGCAGGGCTTGCGCCGCGTGTGACTGGAGGCCAGCCTCAAGCAACATGGAGGAGAGCGCTTGCGCCACGGCCGGGTCCTCCCACAGCGCTATGAAGAGCCGCGCAATCCTGGTGGCGCCATCGGCGGTGGACCGCCGGAAGTCGACCATGGCGGGCATGTCCAAGCTGATGGGGATCTCGATCGCGGCCTGGAACAGGCCCTCTTTCGAGCCGAAGAAGTAATGGATCATGGCCGGATCGACCCCGGCCGCGCGGGCGACCGACCGCACCGAGGTGTGCGCGTAGCCGCGCCGCGCGAACACTTCGCGGGCATGGGCCAGGATTTCTTGCGCGGTTGTCTCACTACCGGGCCGCCGGCCCGGCCGCACCGCTGTCTTCTGGCTCATCTGCTCTCCTATCCGGGGGCAAGGAAAGACAGCGCCCACACTATCTCAACAACGGATGAATTACTACAACGCGGCCCAATCCCGGCGGCGCGGCGGCGCGGCGCCTCAGTCCTTGTGGCCCCCGAAACCGGCGCGGAGCGCCGAGACCACGCGCAGAGCCGGATTGTCCGTGCGCTGCGATACCTGTCTAGCATACAAGCTCGCGGCAGTCACGGGCAGGGGAACGCCCAGGTCAAGGGCACTTTGGATCATCCAGCGCGCCTCACCCGAATCAGCGGCGCGGGAAGCATAACCGGCCAGGCCAGGGTCCGCCTCCAGGGCAGCCGCCAACAGGTCAAGCAGCCACGACCGCACAACGGAACCTTCGCGCCAAGATGCGACAACGGCATCGGGCTGCTCTATCAAATCAATTGCCGAAAGCAGGTCATAACCCTCACCCAAAGCCTGCATCATCCCGTATTCAACTCCGTTGTGAACCATCTTGGCGCAATGCCCGGCGCCCACTCCCCCAGCGTGAACAAACCCACCGTGAGGCGGTTTGAGGGCGTTGAAAAGCGGCATCGCGCGCTGGACGGCGCCGGCCGAACCACCCACCATCAGCGCATAGCCCGCTTCGCGGCCCCACACCCCGCCGGAAGTGCCGACATCGAGAAAATCAACGCCGGCGCGTGCCAAGACCTCGGCGTGCATGGTGTCCGTGCGGTACGGCGAATTGCCGCCATCGATCACCAAATCCCCTGGCGACAACAACTCCGCCAACCGGTCGATCGTCTGATCGGTGGGCGCACCCGCCGGAAGCATCACCCAAACCACTCGCGGCGCCGCCAGCGCATCACGCAGCTCCGTCAAGGACCCAACGTCCCTGCCCGAATCCTCCGCTGCATCGAAACCGACCACCGTGTGCCCCGCCGCACGCAGCCGGGCCGCCATGTTGCCGCCCATCCGGCCCAGCCCAATCATCCCGAGCGTCATTGCCACCCGGTGCAGACCCAACGCCTCGATCACGTAGTCGACCTCTTGACCGGGGGCCAGACCGCAGTCCAGATCAACGGTCACACAGTTCTCGTCCGGGTCGAGTTCCTCCAGGTCAGCGTATTGCGAAGCCAGGAGGCTCGGCGGCATGAAATGGCCAGTCCGGGCGCCCAGCCTAGCCTCGACGGTTTGGGGCGAGCCCGCCATGTGCACAAACACGACCCCGGGTGCCGCCAACACATCACGATAGCGCCGCTTTAGCGCCGAACACGTCATCACGCCGCGCCGCCCAGCAGCCAATTCTTGGTCAATCCAGCCCCGCAGCGCGCGCAGCCACGGCCACCGGTCCTCATCTACGAGCGGCGTCCCGGCCGCCATTTTCGCCACATTCGCCGCCGGATGGAAATCATCCGCCTCCGCGAAATCCCAGTCGAGCCGCCCCGCCATCATTGCCCCGGCAGTGGTCTTGCCCGAGCCGGACACGCCCATGAAGACGACCACCCGCACGGAATCGCCCTGCGGCCCCGGCTCCCCACCAGCTGCTATCCCTTGCCCGATGCCGCCCGCACCAGGCGTTATCCCCTGCCCGATGCCGCCCCCACCAGCCCCAGCCCCTACGCCTGAACCAGCGCCCC
>JAITJY010000221.1 GCA_031278675.1 Bifidobacteriaceae bacterium | reverse complement strand
GGCGGGCTTAGCGGACCCGCCCGTCAAGGCGGACTCCGCAGTCACATCGGCAGCTCAGGTCTCGTCCGCCCCGGCGGGTTCAGCGGACCCGCCCGTCAAGGCGGACTCCGCAGTCACATCGGCAGCTCAGGTCTCGTCCGCCCCGGCGGGTTCAGCGGACCCGCCCGTCGCGCCGGACCTACCGGTCGCGTCCGTTGCGGGGGAGGTGCCGTGGGCGCCACGGGCGGCATCGTCGGTGGGGGCAACGGGGCGGCGCGGGGTCTACGACTCGTTGCGCCGGCGAATCGTGACCCTGGAGCTGGCACCCGGCGCGGCCCTGTCGGAAAACGAATTAGCTGTTACACTCGGTGTAAGCCGTACACCCGTACGTGAAGCTTTGATCCTCCTCGCCGACGAAGGCTTGGTCCGGGTCTTCCCCAAGGTCGGGTCCTTTGTCTCGCGGGTCGACCTGCAGGCGGTCGAAGACGCCCAGTTCCTGCGCGAAAGCGTCGAACTGGCGGCGCTGGGCGACATCCCGCGCCAGCCGGACCCCGCCATAGTCGAGCGGATTCTTGCCAACCTGGACGCACAAGACCGCGCGGACATCGAAGCTGAAGAATTCATGGCCCTCGATGAGGCCTTCCACCGCGACCTGCTTGGCCTGTCCGGCCACGCCAACGTCTGGGCCACGGTCGAAGCGGCCAAGGCACAACTGGACCGGGCGCGGCGGCTCGGTTTGAGCTTGGAGCCGGACGCCCTGGCCCGGTTCGCGTCTGAGCATCGCGCCATCTTCGGTGCCATCATGGCGCCTGACCGGGCGGCAGCCCGGCGCCTGCTGCGGGCCCATCTGCGCGCGGTGTTCAACGACATCGCCCAGGTGCGGGCCGTCTCGCCGGAACTGTTCGCGGGCGACCCGTCCACGGCGCCGGTCCGGCGCTCGGTGGCGGTCTGGGAGTAAGGTCGGCGCGAACTTAAGCCTGGATGGGCCGATGATCGCCGCAGCGAGGCACCAGACGGGTGCGATGGGCGTTCCTGGCTGGCGATGCCTACCCGGTGGCCTGCCCGGCCGGGCAGGGGCGTCCAGCGTGCCTGGGAGAGCGTTGAACAACGCTCTCCCAGGACGTCCAACAGCGCTTGTCTGCCGCGTTTGTGCTGGTGAGAGCTTCGCTCCGAGATTTTGCGGGGACCCCGAGACCCACCCCACAAACTCTCTCCGCTTCGCTCCGAGATTTTGCGGGGACCCCGAGTAGGCGAAACTCGGCTGGGGTGCAAAGGTCTCGGCTACCCAGGGGGGCTAGAGAATCTCGCTCATGTCGATGCGCGTGATGTGCCAGCGCCCAAGGTTGGCGACATAAGCGTCAGTGCCATGGAAGACCAGGTTGGCGGGATTGGATAGCATGCCGCCGAAAGGGTCTTCGATGACAAGGCTGACGCCGCCGCCTGGCTCAAGGCGCAGAATCTGGCTCGGGTAATAGCAGCCCACATAGAGGCGCCCGTCGGGGCCGAAGGCGAGGCCGTCGGGCACGCTCCGACCCAGCGACCAAGGCCGGGTGAGAGGCCCGGCGCTCCCGTCTGGGAGGATCTCCACACGGGCGATGCTGCGCCCGTCGGACTCGGCAACATACAGGGCCGATTCGTCCGGTGCCAACGCCACCCCGTTGGCGAAACGGAACGGGCCTTCGTGCCACAGGCTTGGCACGGCATCGGGCGTAAGGCAATATAGGCCGCCGCTGGGTGGGCCGTCATGCGAATCGGAAAAGTACATGGTGCCGTCCGCCGCGAAGGCGAGAGCGTTCGGATAAACGAGGTCGCGTTCGCCCACCCGGCCGTCAATGACGACTTCGGCACCGGTGCCTGCGCCCACGGCGAGACGGCGCACCTGACGGCGCACGGCATCGAGCCAATAGAGCGTGCGGTCCCGGCCGAAACCCATCCCGAGGGTGAAGCCGCCGGGGTTTTGGTCAACCTGTTTAATCCTCCCGTTCATCAGGTCGAGCTGGAAGATTTGCCCAGCCTCACCGCCGCACCAAACCGTGCCGTCCACCGGATCGAAGGCGAGGCATTCGGGATGATCAAGCACGGGCGAGGTCCTAAAACCGTCGAAGGCGACGGTGGCACGGTCCAGGCCGAGCAGCGCACGGGGTTGTTCAGTACCGTCGAAGGAGTCCATAGTTTCCCTCACTTCGTCGTGGGGCCGACCGGGGCCCGGCCGACTTGTTGGACCGTTTCAGTGATCCTGGCGAGCGGAATCAGGCAGGCCAAGACGATCGCCGCCAGGATAACGTAATGCGCGGCGAAGCCGAAGTGTTGGATCACCCATCCGGCCACTGCGGCGGCCACGACCCCGGACAATCCCGACGAGATGCCGATCAGCAAGCCCATGCCGGTGCCCGCTGCCTGCGGTACGGAGTCGAGGATCAGCGCATAGACCACAGGGTAGGGGGCGTTGCGGAACAGGCCCCAGGCGAGCAGGACCACCCAGCCGCTGGCGGCGCCGGCAATGAAGATCATCGCCACCAGTGAGGCGGCCCAGCCGAGGACCAGCACTATCAGCGCCGGTTTGCGCCCGAACCGGTCTGACCAGGTACCCCAGACCACCTGGCCGATCCACCCGGTCAGCCCGGACGCCCCGGCGACCAGCGCCGCTTCGGCGAAGCCCATCCCGCCGTCGACGAACTGGGTGGTCAGGAACGTCGAGGCGCCGTATTCGGCATACAAGAACAGGAATATCAGCAGCACGGACCAGCGCACATTGGCGTTGGCGAGGCAGGCTTTGAGGGGCGCCATCATGCCACCGGCCATCCGTGGGGATAGTTCGGGGAGCGGTTTGGTCAGGCCGTTCGCGTCGATCCAGTCGTAGACGCGCTGCTGGTTGCGGCGCGTACCAACAATCCCTTGGGCGATGACGATGACGAGCCCCAGCAGCGGTATCAGCAGGAACGCCTCGCGCCAGCCGGCCACGCCGAGGACTCCGGCGATCAACGCGCCGGTCAGGAATTGTCCCAGCGGGAAGCCGGTGTGGTGGACGCCGACGGCGAAGCCGCGGTGCTCCTTGGGCCACCATTCGCCGACCAGCGCGACGTTGATCGGTTCGGAGCCGCCCCGGCTCACTCCCATCGGTATGCGCAGCAGCAGGAAGGCGGTGAAGCCGCCGGACAGCCCGAAGGTCGCTATCCCTCCGACGATGGCGAGCAGCATCGCGATGTTCCAGGTCCAGGTCCGGCGGTAGCCGGTGCCGATCCGGTCTGACAACCAGCCGAACCCGAAGGCGCCGATCAGTAGCGCGGCGAAGAAGACCGAGTTGACCAGTCCGGCTTGGGCGGTGGTCAGATGGAACTCTTTGACTATGGCTGGCAGGACGGCGGGCAGGATCCCGCCGTCGATTGAGGTCATGAGGATTGCGCCGGTGGTCACGCCTAATGTGATCCACGAGACGGGGTGCGCGCGGGGGCGCCAGGGGTGGGCTGTTGGTGTTGTCCCTGATCTGGGGGTGTTGGGCTGTGGGTTGGCTGTTGGGTCGTTTGGTAATTCGGCGTTGTGGTCAATCGCCTGGTCGGACTTGATCTTTGGGCTGTCCATAGCACTTCCTTGTGTGGCGTCGGCGGGTTGGACGGAGTTTGGTCCATCACTGAACACTGCCATACAGTACTTGCATACTAGGTCGGTACGCAAGCACTAATTTCTAGCAATTTGTCGGCCGTGCTGTCGGAGCTGCCGTCCCGGGGGCCGCGTCGGCCCTGCGGGGTGCTGTCGGGCCTGCCGTCCCCGGGATGCGGCGTCGGGCCTGCCGTCCTCGGGCTGCGGCCCCGGGACTGCCGTCCCGGGGCCGTGCTGTCGGGTGCCGTGCCGGGCCGTGACGCCGGGATCGTCGGCCCCCATGGCGGCATCGTTCGCCGGTTCGCTCGGCAGTATGGGTAGCCAGTGCGTTCGGTTGGGTAAGCCCAACCGTGCTAAAGTCTCCTATCGCGCGCCATTAGCTCAATTGGCAGAGCAGCTGGCTCTTAACCAGCGGGTTCGGGGTTCGAGTCCCTGATGGCGCACCGGTCAAGTGCCCTGCATCGAATGTGAAACCGCAGGTGGGGGACACTTTTTGCGTCTCATCTCGTCTCGATGGGAGCGGCCGAATGATGCTAGTTTCTGCCCAAGTGGACCCACTTTTGGACCCTCCATGGCGAACCGCACCGGTTCCATACGGGTTCCAACGGCATCGTTCACATCATTTGGGGGAAGCGTTCAGTGGTTGGCGGCCCGCTCGTTGTAGGGGCATGACTATCTCCGTCAAACCCGACCCGTTGCCACAGTTGATGACCTATCAGGAGGTGCTCGACTGGCTGGGAGTGTCCAAATCCACCTTCGCCCGGTGGACGCGGGAAGGCAAGGTTCCGCCCGGGATCAAGTTGGGCAGGCATGTGTTCTTCCGCCAAGACGAACTGCTGGCTTGGCTGGAGAGCCGGAAGGTGAGCCAGCCGGCTCCAAGTAGCGGTCCATACGACGAGTGGCGCTGATGGCGAACCGTG
>JAITJY010000218.1 GCA_031278675.1 Bifidobacteriaceae bacterium | reverse complement strand
TTCAACGTCATGGCGGCCGCCCGGCGCGATGGCGCCGCCGTGGTTTACGTGGGCGCGCTCGGCACTGGGCCGTTCGGTGAGCTGGCGCGCGCCGCCCTCGCGGCCGAGTCCATTACGCTGGCCGGGCCTACGCTCCTGGACCGCGACACCGGGTTTTCGGTTGTCATGGTGGACGATGCCGCCCAACGGACCTTCGTTTCCGCTCCCGGCGCCGAGGTGGCCGCGCCGGCACCGTGGCCACCGCCGCTTGACGTGCGCCCGGCTGATCTGGTCTATGTCACCGGTTACTCGCTGGCCCACCCCGTCAAGGGCGCCGCGCTGCTGGACTGGCTGGAGGGTTTGGACCCGCGCGTCGCTGTCCTGGCGGACGCATCTCCCTTGGTTGAGGCCCTGCCGTTGGCTTGGCTGAGGCGTCTGGCGCGCCGCGCCGGAATCTGGTCCTTGAACCTGACCGAGGGCCAGGCCCTGGCCGCGCGCTTGGCGGGCACCGCGCCCGCCACCGGGCCCGCCACCGGGCCCGCCACCGCGCCCGAGGACCAGGTTGAAGCCGCGCGCGCCCTAGCCGCCAGCTTGGCTGCGCGACTCGGCGGCGCGGTGGTGCTCCGGCTTGGCCCGCTCGGGGCGGTGGTCGTCGGCGACTGGGGCGATCGGCTGGTCGGGGGGACTGCGCCTGGCGGCGCGGCTGGCGCCGCCGCCGCAACTCCCTGCGAGCCCGGACCTACACCTGGCGGCGGGACTGCGCCCAAAACTGACGGGACCGGCGCCGGGACTGATCTTTTGCCTGGTGACGGCCCTGTGTGGGTGCCGGCCTACCCGGTCCGGGCAGTGGATACCACGGGGGCGGGTGACGCACATTGCGGGGTCTTAGCGGCCGGGCTGCTGCGCGGCGACGGGCTGGTGGCGGCGGTGCGCCGCGCGGGCGTGGCGGCAGGGCTCGCGGTAACGAAGCTGGGCCCGGCGACGGCTCCAAGCGCCGAGGCAACGACTGCGGCCCTCGCCCACTACTGCGGGAAGGCATAGCCCCCGGCGGACCGCGACCTGCGCACCGTGGAGGTTGTGCGGAGGGCGGGCTCCCCCGCGTTGGGCGTGACCTTTTTGTTGGTCGAACGGAGTTAGTGGCATGAGGCTGTTGCGCTGTGGCGCTAGGCTGGCCGTCGCTACGGGGTTCGTGGTGGGCGTGGCGCTGGTGGCTGGCTGCTCGCCGGCGGTGTGGTTCTACGCCAGCGACATGCCCGACGGGCGCCACCGGTCCTCCGTCACGGGTGTCTACGCCGACGGGGCCACATGGGTCGTCGCGGTCGATGTCTATCTCCCGCGTGACGCCGAGGGCGCCGGCTACACGCCTGCGATGGTGCCAGCGGCAGGCGTGGTCCTGGTCCGGGTCGCAGCGCCCGATGCCGTCACAGTGGTTGTGCAATAACGGCCAGCGACCCAACCGAAAGTACCGGCCGAAAGGTGGGGCCGGCACCGGGCGTGGGAAAGAACGAGGGCTGGATTGGTGGGTCAGGCGACCGGGGCGGAATCGCCTGGCGCCCCGATAGGGTATAGTCCTTCGGGGCCGCGTTCTGCCCACCCGGCGGTGTTCCGGGAGCGGGCGGCCCACTTGAATGTGTTTCTTCGGAGCTTGGCTCAGGCCGGTCGCGCTCCATGACAACGATCGGTGTGAACAACCCAATGACGACTTTCTTTGACTTGGACGTGCCCGGCGCCCCAGAATGCGGCGCTGTGCCGGAGCCCGCTGCGGCCTGCGGTCCCGGCGCTCGCGACGGGGACGAGACCGCGTTGGACTCCGAATGCAATACCAGAACCGATACCAGAACCGATACCAATCCCCCACCCGGGTTCGCCGCCTTGGGCCTGCCGGAGGTCCTGCTCCAAGCGGTCAGTGAACTGGGGTTCGTGACACCGACCGAGATCCAGACGGCGGCCATCCCGCCGTTGATGGGGGGGCACGACATCGTCGGTGTGGCGCAAACCGGTACGGGAAAAACGGCGGCGTTTGGGCTGCCGCTCCTCGCGGCGATCGACCCGGCCGGCCCGGGGGCCCAAGCGCTGGTGCTGGCCCCAACCCGGGAGTTGGCGCTCCAACTGGCGGCCGCCATCGAAAGCTATGCGCGAGGGTTGCCGGCGGTCGCGGTCGCTGCGGTTTACGGCGGGGCGCCGTACTCCGCCCAGATCAAAGCCCTCAAATCCGGGGCGCAGATCGTGGTGGCCACGCCCGGGCGGGTAATGGATCATTTGGCGCGGGGCACGTTCGACCTCACGGAACTGCGTTTCCTGGTGATCGATGAGGCTGACGAGATGCTCCGGATGGGCTTCGCCGAAGACGTCGATGCGATCCTGGCGCAGGCGCCGGGGGCACGCCAGACCGCGCTGTTCTCGGCCACCATGCCGCCCGCGATCCGCGCCACCGCTGACCGCCATCTGCGCGACCCGCGCCGGATCGCTCTGACGCCGCCCTCCGCGCCTGCCACCTCGGTGGTCCAGAGTTATGCCGTGGTCCCAGCCCGGTTCAAGGTAGAAGCGTTGGTGCGGGTGCTCGCGGTGATGCCCGGCGAAGCCGCGATCGTATTTGTGCGGACCCGGGGGGACGCCGAAACGGTGGCCCAAGAGTTGGCTGCCCGCGGCATCAATGCGGCCGGGATTTCCGGCGAGGTGGCGCAACGCGAACGCGAACGGATAGTGCAACGGTTGCGCTCGGGGCTCCTCGACGTGCTGGTCGCGACTGATGTGGCCGCCCGCGGCATGGATGTGGAGCGGATTGGCCTCGTGGTCAACTTCGATGTGCCGCGCGAGGCCGTCAGCTACGTCCACCGCATCGGCCGGACGGGCCGGGCCGGGCGCGCGGGCCAGGCGATTACGTTTGTGACGCCGTCGGAGCGGGGCAAGTTGCGCGGCATCGAGCGTCATATCGGCTCTGAACTCGCGGAATACACGGTGCCGAGCGTCGCCCAGGTCGCGGACCACCAGTTCGCTGCGCTGTTGCGGCGCGTACCGGAGCGCCTTGCCGCAGGTCGGCTGGCTCCCGCCTATCGCGCCGTCGCGGAAGCCTTGGACGATGGCGCCGACCCCGCCTCGTTGGCCGCCGCCTTGGCCGCGTTAGCGGTCGAAGGCCGCGCCGGGTCGCTTCAGGACACAAAGGACGATGCCGAGGACGGATTGGATTTGGCGCTGAAGGAACTGCGCCGCCGGCCGGCGGCGCGGGGGCAATCCGCGCGGGGCCAATCCGCGCGGGGCCAATCAGCGCGTGGCCAACACCGGGCTGATTTCCCGCCGAATGGACGCAAGGGCCGTACCGGCCTAAATGCGGGTGGCGCCGCTAGCGGTAAACGGTCGCTGACCGGGGCGCAACGGTATTGGATTGGTGTGGGCCACGGTGATGGGGTGGCTCCGGGCGCCATAGTCGGGGCGATCACCGGTGAGACCGAGCTGCGCGGAGGCGACTTGGGCCGCATCCAAATCTTCAAGAATTTCTCTCTGGTCGAGATCGGTGCGAAGCTGTCCCGCGACACCATGCGCCGTCTGGCGAAAACCCGCGTTGCTGGACGCGCGCTGCGCATCCGCCCAGACCTGGGCTAGGGCCCGCCGACAGGCCGGCTGCGCGCAACACTGCGGCCTGGGCATCCACCCAGACCTGGGCTAGGGCCGGTCAGCGGCGCGTTTTTCGGGCGGTGTAGAGGATCAGGGCGCCTAAGCAGCTAGCTGCTGCGGCAACGGCCCGGGTCATGCGCTTGGTCTGGGTGGCGCGGGCCGCTTCGAGCCGCCGGAAATCGGCGGCGCTGAGCCGGATCGTCAGCGAGCCGTCATCCATCTTCTCCGCGAGGTTAACCATGTGGCGGAGCGTTGCGGGAAGCGCCTTGAGCAGTTCCAAAGCTTCGTTGGCGGCTTGGGCCACGCTTTCGCGGGCCGCAGCGGTCATCAGGGGGCGCGCCCACTCCTGTGTGATCGCCACCAAGTCCACCTGGGCATCCAGCCTGTAGCAGTTGGAAAAGACCGTGATCAGCGCTTTGCCGAGGAAACTGACCTGCCCTGGAAGACTGACCGGCTGTGTCAGGATCAGTTCCCGCAGTTGGTCCAGCGACGCCCCTGGGGCGGCCAGCCCCCGCGCCTTGGTCTCGCCCGCCGCCGCGTCCTCCAGGAACGACGAACCCCTGAACAGCCCCGTCAGGTCATTGATCATGGTGTCAATCAGAGGAATCAGAGACTCCTTCAACACCCCCGTGTCCGCGTCGCGTCCCACAAACCCCAGTTCTTTCAGCGCCGCCACCACGCCGCCGGCATCGCGGCGGAAGAACGCCGTCACCAAGGCGGCATACTCCAGCCGCATCTGCTCCGAGACGGTGCCGACCATCCCGAAATCGACCAATTGAATCACACCGCCCGCGCCTACCAACACATTCCCAGGATGCGGGTCCGCGTGGAAAAATCCGTCATGCAGCAGCATATGGAGATATAGCTCCATCAGATTCGTGGCCAAAGCGGTCCGGTCTATCCCGCTGGCGTCCAATGCGGCCAGATCATCAATCTTGACCCCATCCATGTATTCCATTGTCAGGACGCGCCGGGTGGTGTGGCTCCAATGAATCTGCGGCATTTCTACGTGTGGGTTGAACAAGAAATTGCGCTGGAACTCCTCCGCGTTGCGTCCTTCTTTCAGATAGTCGAGTTCGGCTCGCAAAGTTTCCTCGAAATCGCGCGCAATGCCCAGCCAATCGATAAACCGATTGGTCTTGGAGAACCGGGCCAGTCCACGCAGCACCAGACGCAACGCCCCCAGATCGGTTTCGACCAGTTCTTCTATTCCAGGGCGCAATATTTTGACCGCCACGGGCCGCCCATCTGGCAAGACCGCCCGGTGGACTTGGCCCAACGATGCCGCCGCAATCGGTTCCTGGTCGAATTCAGCGAACAAGTCCTCCACAGGGGCGGCCAACTCGCGTTCGACCACGCCGATTATCGCCGCCGCCGTGACGGGCGGGACCGCGTCTTGCAGTTTGCCCAGTTCCACAATGTATTCCTTCGGCAGCATGTCGACGCGCACCGATAAGACCTGCCCGACCTTGATTGCCAAGCCTCCGAGTTCAGTGGCGAAGACCCGGAACTCACGGGCCTGGCGCGTGTACAACGCCCGCTGTTTGGCCCTCTGCCGCTCCGGCGAACGCCAGCGCCGCGTCGCGCTGAGGCACCAAAGTTGCGCAGCGAACCGCGCCGCTAGCCCCACAATCGAGGTATAACGCCTGGTCAGCCTAGGCATAGCCAACTCCACCTAAGACCTTGCGCGCGGAGCGCGCCACAGGGGCCCGTACCGGGCAACAAGGCGCGCCGGGCCGTCACCGGCCAGGTGCGTGGCCTTCGGTTGGGCGAATCCATCGCCCCAGCTTATTGGTCGCTGGCTGGTTTAGGCGGCTCTGCTTCCGGGCCCGGGGGCGGCGGTGCGGTGGGGCTGGGCGCGGGCGCGGCGGCATCGTCCAACGGCAAAGCCTCTTCCCCGGCGGCGTCCGCTTGTTCGGCTGGGTCGGTAAACTGCGCGAAGAATGCCTCGGCGTGTTCTCCCAACTTGTTGAGCTTGGTCAAGAAGAACTCCGCAAAATTCTCTAACACGTCGGCCCGCACCAAGATCAACGACCCATTGATCTTGTTCCCGAAAACCACCAATTTATCGCCACTCTTGATCGATAACTGTTTGCGGGCCTCGGCGGGAATGGCCACTTGGCCGCGTTCGCCGACCGTCGCCGTCCCGTAAATCTTGCCCGGCGCCGGGATGTGCTGCCACGGGAAGGGGGGCCGCCCCTCAGGCTTGGTCGTCATCGTTCCTCCGAACTACTAGTAGGTATCATTGTGCAAAATCATGTAAAGCATACCACACCGCAGCGCCGCTGCCGTCCCACAGGTCCCTGAACACGTCCCGCACACTCGCTAACATTGACGAAGGCTTCGCCCTAGGAGAGCGTTCAGCAACGCGCTCCTAGGGCGTCCGACAGCGCTTATCTGCCGCGTTTCCGCTGGTGAGAGCTTCGTTCTCCCCTGCGCGGGCACGGTCGGACGGCGTTGTTCAACACCGTCCAGACCGACCGAGATAACCCTTCGCGCCACACTCAGCGCCTTCGCCTGGTGCCCCCGCCCAGCCGTAGCGGCGGTCTTCGCCTGGGGAAGAACTAAGGAGGAGCCGTGGCCAGCGCAGTCCCCCAGGCCGTCAGTGCCAGCGGGCGCCCCCTGCCCACCAACTGGCTGTCCGTGATCGTAGTGATCTGGGGCGGCCAAGCCTTTTCCATCGTGACCAGCTTCGCCGCAAGCTATGCGGCTATCTGGTACATCACTGAGGCCACCGGCTCGGCCATGTGGCTGTCGATCGCAGCGCTGGCATCGGTGTTGCCGACGGGACTACTCTCGCCCTTCGGCGGCGTGCTGGCGGACCGGTTCAACCGGCGCAACATGATGCTGATCGCGGACGCTGCTGTGGGGGCGGCATCGGCGGTGCTCGGCTGGATCATCTTGGTGGGCGAACCCAGCCTGGGCCTAATCCTGGTGATATTCGCCGTCAGGGCGGCCGCACAAGCGTTCCACACGCCCGCGATGATGGCCGCGATGCCGCTGTTGGTGCCCGGCAAACACCTGCTGCGGATCAACTCCGTGTCTAGCATGCTGTTCAGCGCGGCCGGGATCGGGGCGCCGGCCCTCGGGATCTTGTTCTACGAATCGATCGGCTTCCACTGGGTGATGTTCTTAGACGCCGGCGGCGCAGCGATCGCCTGCTTGGGCCTGGCCTTGGCCCGCATCCCCACCGTGCGCGATCAATCCATGGACGGCCAGCGCGTCCTGGCGAACCTCGCTGGCGGGTTCCGGGAGATCCGCCACACCCGCGGCCTGTATGCGTTGATGGCGATTTGCGTCGGCGTTTTGGTGGTCTTGCTGCCGGTGGGCGCCCTGTTCCCCCTGTTGGTTTACCAACATTTCGACGGCACTGGCTATATGGCGGCCATTACCGAAGCGGTCTGGGGCCTGGCTTCGCTGATCGGATCAGGGGCACTCCTCGCCTGGGGCGGCGGCCGTCATCACGTGCGCCTGGTGATCTTTGCTGGGGCAGGCGTTGGTGTCACCGCCGCGATCAGCGGCGCCCTGCCCCCGACCGGTTTCTGGTGGTTCCTGGTCATGACCGGGGCGATGGGACTGATCGCTCCTTTCTTCAACGGCCCGCTGCAGACCGTGATCCAGCGCCACACCCCCGAAGAAAAGCTGGGCCGGGTCATGGGCTTGTTCAGTTCCGCGATGTCGTTGGCCAGTCCTATCGGCCTGGCGATCAGCGGCGTCGCCGCCGAGCAAACCGGTATAGCGCCATGGTTCTTGATCAGCGGTTGCGTCATGGCCGCGCTCAGCTTGATCCCGCTGGCCCTGCCTGGCGTTTTGGCGCTGGACCGCCCTGCGCCTAAACCACCGGCCCCGCCGACGGCCCCGACCGCTGCCCCGCCGGAGGGCTGATTAGGCGTTAGGCGCCGCACGATGCCGTTGACGATTGCGTTGGCGTAGGCGCATACCCCAAGACACTGCGCTCCAGATGCCGAACATGGCGGCCATAACTAACGCTGCGACCACCGCCAGGACCGGGAGATACATTGGCCGGCCTAACACGGAGCCGAAGAACTCAAGGGCTGTTCCTGGTTCGGGCCAGTTCACGAAGAAGTAGTTCGAGCCGATCAGCTTATTGACTGGATAGGCGATCCCCATGAGCACCAGGCCGAGCCCCACGCTGAACGGATAATAACGCCAACTTGGCTGCCACCAGCCCATCGCGATCGGCGCCAAGGACGCGACAATTGGCAGGATGTGACCAATGTTGTGGAGGAAATAGTGTACGGAATACGCACTGAGATGCTGAAACATTTCCCCTGGGAAGATGATCGCGGCAAGCGCGGCCGGCAGACCCAGGCTGAACCCGAAGTTGAGCAACGGCTTGTTGCGGGTAAGCAGCCCTATGGGCAGCAAAATCGAGGCTGATGTACACAGATGGAGCGGCAGGTGGTCTTTCCATTGCTCACCTGTATCGAAAATACACATCAAGAAGGGCGGGATTATCCAGATCGAAAAGACAGACCAAGCGAGCCACTGGGTGACCCGGCGTTGTTTGTCTTCCGGGACGTGGCACAAAGCGCGCACTGAAACAACCACCGCGACAACGGTCACAACCAGGTAGACAATGTGCGCCGGATCACCCCACTGCCACAGTGTCTCGGGTGGCGCGTCCCTGGTGAACAGCAAATCGAACCAGTCGCCTTGTTCCATCTAGCACTCCTTGCCAGTCCTGGGGTCACCTGCCATTGCAGCGACCGCCATGCTACCGCCTAAGAGGCTCTCGTGCCCAGCATCCGGCGAGACCCGTCTTCTATTACGGGAAGGCGTTTGACCTCCGTGAGCGGGCTTGCGGCGAGGGTTGTTTCAGGAGTCGGTCAGCCGTTGGGAGTCCGTAGCTGGGGCCGAGGCGCGTGAGAGGTCCCGGTAGAAGAAGCTGTTGATGTCGCCGAAGTATTGCGGCCAGTATTCTTGCGCGGTTGGGTTCTTACTCCAGGGTATGGCTAGCCGGTAGGCCAAGGTTTCCCTGGCGACCCGCCACTCGGCGCCGTCGGCGATGAGTTGGATCGCGGCTAGGTCGGCTCTGGTGTGGTAGAAGACTTTGTGCAGGACTGATCCGCTGCCCAGGGCAAGGACAATCGTCAACAGAGCTGTTTGGACCGAGTGCCAGGGGCGTTTGGCGGTCGCCAGGGTCCAGCACACCATCAGATAGACCACCACTTGGGACGGGATGACGGCCCGCATCGCCAGGTCGTTCCAAGCCCCGAGGCGTGCCAGCGGCAAAGCCATCATGACCGCCAGCGCAGCCCACCATAGTGGGCTTCCCCGCCATTCGCGGCCGACCAATCCGAACATGATCACGAACTCGAACACCCAGAACACGCCGAGCCGGGCCACATCGATCCAGCCCTGTGGCATCACGAACTCTGGTCCTGCGGTGTTCAGATTCGACGCGTAGAAAGCCCCGAACACCACCACGCCGATCAGCCCAATCAAGACGTTTTGGACCGTGATGATCTCGCGGACGCTGGCCCGTAGCCGCTCCCCCAACCTGGCGCGCCCGCCTTTAGCGGAGGCACGCGGCCGGGAGATCACCCACGCCAACACGATCGGGACGGCACCGACCAGCGGCAGCGGGGAGTCGATGGCGGCCAGCGCCGAAAACGCGACCACGGATCTGCCGTCGCGTTGAGTGATGATCAAGGCCGTCAAAATCCACGCCGGGATCGACTGGTTGAAAACTGTGATTATCTGGTCCCCGAAAGCCGTATAGCAATACATATGGAACGAGTCGATCCATTCAACCGAAGTGCGCGGTATCGCGAAGTCACTGGTCGAGCCAAAGATTGTCTTTTCGACTATATCCATGCCGCCGAAAAACGCGAACACTACGATTGGCCAAACCGCGAAGCGCTTCATCAGCGACATCACCAGGCAAGCGAACACGGCCAACCCGACCCAGGCCCAAGCCAACAATGCGGCCCATCCAACCGCCAACCCGAACGCCTTACCAATCAACGCCGCAGGCAGCCAGAACCCGAAATAGTAGGTCAGCGCTATCGCACCGAACTCGCTGTCCAGCACAACCGGCCACGGCTCGGTCACCAGCATCTCAAAAATGGCGTTACGCCAAGCATGATCCCCGTGTTGGACAGACACCGCACCGATCCCGGTAAACACCGCCCCGGCCGCCAGGATAACCGACACCACCACGGCCACCACCAGCGTGCGCCGGCTCCAAGACGGCACCCAAACCTTGGGGGCTTCCACCCACATCCGCCAAAAACCGACCACCAACATCGCCAACGCTGGGATCAGCCACCACCATTCCAGCCACCCAACCAAGAAGATGCCGACAGGCAGCGCCAGGTAGGCATAGCCAAGACGCACCGGCCAAGCCGAACGACGCTCCAGCGCCGGTCCCGACACCGGCCCCGTGCCCGATGCCGACGCGGCGGCATCGGCCAGATGCGCCGGCCTATGAACAGCCACAGTACCGAAACGCCCCGCCTGGCTGTGCCGAGGGGCGCGAACCGCCGACG
>JAITJY010000195.1 GCA_031278675.1 Bifidobacteriaceae bacterium | reverse complement strand
AGGGCCGCCACGGTCGAGGAAATCGACTGCCCGCGCTGGTCGGCCAGCCGCCGCACCCGGACGTCCAGTCCAGGCGGCAGCGAAACAGTGGTGCGCACACCTGCATCATATACCTGCATTACTCAACTGCGCCGGGCTGGCGCGGTTCGCCGGCGGCGACTGACAACCTCGCGTGCCGCGCCTTGCCGGCGGGCGGGCCGGGCGGCTCGTCTGACAGGTCCCGGCCGGCCGCCAGGCGCTGTTTCCACGCCAGGTAGCGGGAGTGGCCGATCCCGATCCAGCAGCACGCCTGCCGCTCGGAGAACCCCTCCGCTGCCACGTCCGCCACCAGCGCGCAGATCCCTTCCTTGGCCGGCCCTCCCACTCGGGCCGGGACCGGGCTGGCGTTCAGCCCCAACCTTACTTTTCCCTCCGAGATGTGCAGCCTCATGGCCTGCTCGCAAACAGTCGCCTCCAAAGCGGCGATCCGCTCGTTCGCGGCGTCCAGGGCCTCCCGCTCCGGGCTCTTGCCGCGCCGCCCGGGTATGGCGGCAGCCAGCGCGTCCAACGCGCCCTGCTTCGCTGTGGCGCAGATCGACCGGATCGTCGACCGGTCAAGCTTGTACTTCTCTGCGATCTCCCGCCCGGTCGCCGCGTTCGTCAGCACCGAGGTGAACACCTCGTACTTCTGGGACGCCGCCAACCGGACACGCTTCTTGCGCGCCCAGCCGCCGGCGGTTCCCGGCTTCGGCTGCGGGCCGGTAGCCTGGTCTAGTTCGGTCATCTTCCTCACTCCTTGTCGTGTTCTATACGGACACAACCTATGAGGTTAATTGAAACCGCGAACTGGTCAACGATCTCTGACGCGGAACGGCGCCCAAGGACGGCGCCGCCCGGTGTCCGGCCTCCGGTCAATTCATTCGGGTGCCCATATCTCGGTCTGTCCTGTGGGTACCTGATAGGCAATATCCCAATGCTTGCCGCCACAGTCGAAACCGTTCTCAACGGGTATCAGATCCGGAGACGTGAATGCGTCCCCGGGGTGGATTTCGACGCCGCCAATAATGATCGCCGGAGGGTTGCTGCTGGCTGAAGATCCCGGGGCTAGCACTAGAAGACCCTCCGCCGCGCCTTCTTGGTTGCCTACAGGGCAGGCCTCTCCGTCAGCTATCTCGACCTCCATGAGGCTGGTGCGAATGGCTGCCGCTGTGATCATCAGGTCCGAAACCGGTAACACCGGAACCATCAACTCGACCGCCGCAGTCGAGCTCGGCGCTGCATTCACAGAAGACTCCAGGTTTCCGGCGCCTGGGCTAGCAGAGGTACAAGCCGTGACTGGGGCCAGACAAGCCACGACCGTGACGACACCGAACAACGGCCGTGGCGAAGCTGCCCCTGCGCGAGTCATGCGCCGTTCTCCTTCTTAGCCCAGCATCAAGGTTGCGCTATACGCTGACGCTATTGTGGACCAGCGAGTTCCGTAGGTGGATGTGCCGCTATGGCCAAGAATGATTCCCGTTACCTTGACGGTATTCCCAAAGTTAGCGAACACGGGGCCTCCCGAATCACCGCCGGCCGAAGTTATTCCATCCGCCATGCGGAAAACCGGCGTACGGCATTGATTATTGGTGCAGAACGTTGTGGAGTAGGTCTTCATTCTGTTTCCGCAACTATAACCTGAGGTGGTTCCTGTGAAGCAGATATAGTTGTTCGCTGCACTAGGTTCGGGATAATAGGTACCTTTGACTGGTTTCAGCGTTGATGTTCCCAGTCCAGCAAAGATCGACGCAGTATACGTTTTGCCGGAGATGAACTCAGCGTCAACCGTTGGCATCGTGTACGAATGCGACACTCGACCGGTGTTCGAGCCGCCAGACAAAGTCGAGCTGGAGAACGTGTGCGACGTCAGACCAAAGCAATGCCCTGCGGTAAATAGTCCGGGGGTCCCCTTGGCGTTGTACGCCGGAATCCCGCCGGTGCAGGTTACGTTATACGTCGACCCACCTGATGAACTGCCTTTGAGCATACCCCCGCCCTTAAAAGGGGGGCGTGTTCACGCCATCGTTGTAGAAGTCGAGTGAGATGTCGTTGCTGGTTGTGTGGACCAAGCGGACGCCTCCGACGGCATCGCCTAGCTGCTTCGCAACACCTGGTTCGCCTTCGACCTCAATTGCGTCAACGGCGGGGTTGTAATAGTAGGCCGCGGTCATTCCCAGCTCTTTCAGCACAGCACTAATTTGCTCCGAGGCAGAGTCGACTTGGGCCTTCTCGTAGCCCGAGATCCGGATCACGAGCGAATCCTCCCGCGCAGCGGACGAGGGCAAGGGCCCGGTGACTGTCCCCCCAACGCTCCCGATCTGCGCTTTCGCGGGCCTCTCGTCTTTGAATACTGGCGCCCACGCCGCACCTGTCTCGTCATCGAACACTATGGTGTAGGCGTCCGGCGAGTCGGTGCCATTGCGGTCACTGGTCCCAAAGACTTCTTTGGCGGCGGCAACGGACAGCACCGCAACCTCGCCCGCGTGTACCACCGCTGGACTTGCCACGGGATTCGGGTCCGGGCCGGGGGTGGCTGTGGGTGGGTCGGCCTCCTCGGCTGCCACTGCTAGCCCCGCGCAAGGCACTACGGCCAGTGCGACCGCAGCAAATAGTACCGCGATCTGTGGTTTCGGTCTCATAGCATTCCCCTTTTGTCGTCCGTCATTCCTGGCCGCATCGCCCGGGGCCGCACTGGGACCAACCTGCAATAAGCAGGCTACCCCAAATCTGACCCCTATTGGGCACATACTTCGGGGGTTGTGGGCCGGCCAGGCCGTTGGGTGGAAGATAGCTGGCCGGAGCCGTCTCCCCGCGCCTGGTCGGGGGCTTCGCGCCTTTGTCTGGCGAGCCGCCCGTGTTCCCCGACTGATCCGCGACACGCCGCGCAGCGTCCCACGCGGCACCAATCGTAGATGCTCTACTAGACATCTACGAGGAGGGGAGGCGAGCATGGCGCTGTCCGCCAGGACCAAGGTGGCGCCGCCGGCCCACGGGACGGTCACCCGCCGGGCAGGCTCACGCCGGTACGTCTACAAGGTGGTCAGGTCGTACCGCAACGACAAGGGCCAGCCCACCAACACCCGCCGCATGATCGGGCGCCTCGACGAGGACACCGGGCTGCTCGTCCCCAACGACGCCTACTGGGAGCTGTACGGGGAGAAGGCCGTAGGCGTCGAGCAGCTGCCCGCGCCGGACTCGGTCCGCTCGGTCGGGGCGGCCTACGCGGTGGGCGGGGTCCTTGAGCGGCTCGGCGCCGCTGACGCTGTGCGCGCCGCGCTCGGCGGCGAGCGGGCACGGCTCGCCCTCGCGGTGGCGTGCTACATGGCCAGGCGCGGCAACGTCATGGACGGCCTGCCGGACTGGTGCGAAACCTCGACGCCCAGAGGGGAGGTCATCGAGCCGGCCCAGGCGTCCCATCTGTTCTCCTCGATCACCCACCCGGAGAAGATGGCGTTCTTCAAACTATGGGCGTCGCGCCAGCCGCCCGGCTCCCACCTCGCCTACGACGTGACCTCGTTCTCAACCCACGCCCAGGGCATCGACGACGCCGAGTGGGGGCACAACCGGGACGGCGACAAGCGCCCCCAGATCAACCTCGGCTGCTATTTGAACCAGTCGAACGCGCTGCCTGTCTTCTATGTCACCTACCCCGGCTCGATCGTGGACGTCTCCCACCTGCCGTATATGACCGCCTACAACCAGGACCTCGGCATCGGCGACGTCACCTTCATCATGGACCGCGGCTTCGCGTCCACCAAGAACCTCGCCTGCCTGCGCGAACGCCACATCAAACACATCATCGGCGCCGAGACGCGCCTGAAGACCGTCCAAGCCGCGATCGACCAGGTCTCAGGGTCCCTGGTGTCGATGAGGCGGCGGCTCCCCGGCGGCGTCTACGCCCAAGCCACCGAGGGCACGGTCCTCGGCCAGACCGAGACCCTCCACGTCTACCACGACCCGGTCCTCGCCGAGGACCGCCGCTCCGAGCTCGCCCGCCGGATCGAGGCCGAAGCCGAACAGCTTTCCCGACTCTCCCATCTCACCGCCCGCCAAGCCGCCCACTACCGCCGCCACTTCGAGATCCAACTAGCCGACGACGGGACTTTCGCCTACGAGCCCGACCCCGCGAAAGCCGACCAAGCCTGCCGATACGCCGGCTACTTCGCGCTGTTGACCGACTCCGTACAAGACCCCAGCCAAGCGCTCGACGCCTACCGGCGCCGAGACGCCATCGAGAAAGCCTTCGACGACGTCAAGAACCACACCGACATGAGGCGCCTACGCACCCACAACGACGACACCACCAGCGGGAAACTGTTCTGCGCGTTCCTAGCCCTCATAGCGCTCAGCTTCATCCAAGACAAGATCGGCC
>JAITJY010000165.1 GCA_031278675.1 Bifidobacteriaceae bacterium | reverse complement strand
TCCGTCCCTCCCCCACCTGCGCGCCCCCGCTACCTACCAGCCCCTTCCCCACGACGCCCAGTTCCGTCCGCGCCGCTTGGGACCAGGGCCGCCTCCCCCCGATCGGCCAGACGCCCGATGCCGTGCCCGTCACCATTGACCTCGCCGCAGACGGCCCGCACGCGCTGGTGGCGGGCACTTCCGGCTCCGGTAAGTCGGAGTTCTTGCGGGCGTTGATGCTGGCCGAAGCGGTCACCACGCCCCCGGACCGGCTCGCCATCGTCGGGTTGGACCACAAGGGCGGCGCCACCTTCCGCGACCTGGAAAACCTGCCACACGTTGTGGGGGTGGCCACCGATCTGGACGCAGCGGGCACCGCCCGCGTGCTGAGTTCGCTGGAAGCAGAGTTGGCCGCCCGCGAACGCCTGTTGGAACGCCACGGTGTGGCGGCGTGGCGCGACCTGGACCAGGCCGACCGGCCGGCGCGGCTCCTGGTCATAGTCGATGAGTTCCGCACGCTGCTAGATGCCCTGCCCGAGGCCCAGGCAAGACTCGAACGCCTGGCGGCGCAGGGCCGGTCGCTGGGGATGGGCTTGGTGGCGGCCACCCAGCGCCCGGCCGGCGCGGTCAGCGCGCAACTGCGGGCTAACCTGGCGCTCCGCATCTGTTTCCGGGTCGCTGGGGAAGCCGATTCGATGGATGTGGTGGGCAATGCCTCCGCTGCGCAGATCGACCCGGCTGCGCCGGGCACCTGTGTCCTGGCGACCGCCGGGCGGGAACCGACCGCCTTGCGGGTCCGTCTGGTGCCACCGCCACCCCGCCGTCCGGCGCGCCCCGCGCGGTGGCCGGATCATTGGGGTGATCCGCCGCCGGCTCCCCCGGACGTGGGTGCCCTGGTCGAAGCGGTCGCCGCAGCGGCTGCGGCGGCCGGTGCGGCCCCACCACCCGCGCCTTGGCGCCCGCCCTTGCCTCGCCGCCTCGAATTGGCCGACCTAGTGGGCTTCGCGCCAGCCCACGCCCGCCCGCCCCACGTCCTGCTGGGCCTGGCAGACCTGCCCGAGGCCCAGACCCAGGTGCCGTTGACCTGGGACACAGCCACCGGGCACCTGGCGATCCTCGGCGGACCGCGTTCTGGCCGGACCACCGGGGCGCTGACAGCGGCGGCCGGCCTGGCCGCCGCAGGTTGGCCAACCCACGTCATAACTCACGAGCCCGCCGCGTTTGCCGCCCTGGCTGGTCTGCCCACACTGGGTGCGGTAGTCGAGGCCGGCGACGCCGACGGGATCGCCGAATTGCTCGCGACGCTCAGGGCGGGACGCCACGCACTGGTCGCGGACGCAGCAGCGGAACTCGAAGGCCTGGCGACCGCCGGGGCCTCCCGGCCGCTCCTCGAAGCGCTGACCCAAGGGAGCCTGGCGCCGGGCGCCGTCCTGGCCCTAACCGGCCCGCCGAAGGCCAGCCGGTGGCTGGCGGCCTGTCCCCACCGCCTGATCCTGGCAACGCCGGGAGCCGTCGATGACTTGGCACTGGGCGTACCCCGCGACATGGCCGGCGCCAGACACATCCCGGGGCGCGCATGCTACCTCGGCGGCGGGTCAGCTTGGTTGGTCCAACTCGCGGTCCCCGGCGCCATAGGCGCCGTCGGCCAGCTAGCCACCGGCCCCCCGCCGGTCAAACCCCCGGCCTTGGTCTTGCCGCTCCCGCGGCGCGTCAGCCCCGAAGACCTGCCGCCAACCAGCCCCGGCGGACCGGTCTGGATTGGCCTCGGCGGCGCGTACGCCACACCCGTGGCCCTAACGCTGGAGCCGGGCCGGCCGGTCGCCATCGTCGGCCCCCACGGTTCCGGGCGCTCCACAGCGCTCCTGCGGCTCCACGAACGCCTGCAATCTGCGGCCTGGCCGGTCCACTTCACCACGCCCGCGCAGGGCGCAACCTGGCACGAGGTGCTGAGCGCCCTGACGGCCGGCGCCGTAGCCCTAGTCGATGACCTGGAGACGATGCCGCCCCCCGCGCCGCCGGTCCTCCCCGCGACGGGTACTTTGATTGCCTCGTACACCACAGCCGCCGCAGCGGCCTTTAGGCCACCCACCCAGCTATTTCACGCCCATCCGCGCGGGGTGGTGTTGTGGAGCGGGCAGGCCGGGAGTTCGGCGGTGTTCGGTCCGGGCCGCCTGGGACTGCCCGCCGTAGAACTGGTCGGCCCCAGACGCGCCGAGCCGCCCGGACGGGGCCGGATGGTTGTCGGTGGGCAATCCTACCCTGTCCAGCTATCAGCTTAACCTCCGCCTTGAGGGTAGTTGCGCTGATCAGAGAACTAGGGCAAAATATGTGGCGCAAATCACACAAGCAAACCCTTGTCAAAGCGGCCTCGCATGTGTGACCCTTATGGCATAAACCTAACTGCCACAGCGCATCTGACGGATGCACCCTCATCTAATAAGGAGTTCCCAATGGACTGGCGCCATGCCGCCGCTTGTTTGGACGAAGATCCAGAACTTTTCTTCCCCATAGGCAACACCGGCCCTGCGCTACTTCAAATTGAGGAAGCCAAAGCCGTCTGCGCCCGCTGCGACGTGGCCGCTTCTTGCCTGGAGTGGGCCATCAACAACAACCAGGAATCCGGCGTTTGGGGAGGGTTGTCAGAAGACGAAAGGCGCTCTTTGAAGCGGCGCAACGCGCGGGCCCGGCGAGCCGCCTGACCAGGTAAAACACCCCTATTGTTAGTCTGACCCGAGCAGTGGCGCGCTCAATTGGAGCTGCCCTCCTAGCACAAATGGGGTCGCCTAGCGATAGTCTTGCCAGCTTATGTCCAAGGCTTTACCTGTGACGCAGCTCACATTTTGCTCAATGGAGGTGGGCGGTCACCTGGGCTTTGGTTCCCCCACCGGTTCTGGGCAACCACTCGATCGATCCACCTAATTCGCCCGTAGCGAAAGTTCGCACAATCTGCGTGCCCAACCCCGCGCTGGCGGAAGGATCACCTTTCGGCATTCCCACACCGTTGTCGGCCACGGTCACACTCAGCGCATCACCGGTGCGCCGGGCCTTGATCCACACCGTCCCGCCACCGGCCGGGGCCAGGCCGTGCTCTACCGCGTTGGTCACCAACTCCGTCAACACCATTGCCAAGGCGGCGGCATCGTCCCCTGGCACGTCACCGAACGAACCCTCCTGGACGGTGTGGACCGGGAAACCGGTCGAAGCCGCATCCGCCGCGAGCCGCAGCGTCCGGCCGAACACCGAATCGAAGTCCACCGTGCCCGCAATGTTCTGCGACAAAGCCTCATGCACGGTCGCAATGGTCGACACGCGGCCGATCGCCGCCTGCAGCGCACTGCGCACCTCCGGATTATTGGACCGGCGAGCCTGCATGCGCAGCAACGCTGAAACCTCTTGCAGATTGTTTTTCACCCGGTGATGGATCTCACG
Source organism: Bifidobacteriaceae bacterium (assembly GCA_031278675.1). Taxonomy (GTDB): domain Bacteria; phylum Actinomycetota; class Actinomycetes; order Actinomycetales; family WQXJ01; genus JAIRTF01. The sequence continues at coordinate 6,466 of JAITJY010000165.1, read as the reverse complement.
GATCGTGGCGTCCTTCGTCATCAGTTCCAGCTCAGAGCGCCGCAGGTCGGTCACGTCGCGGACTAGGATCAACGCACCGGTCCGCGAACCCCGGTGGGTCAACGGCACAGACCGGAGCACCATCGCCACCGCCCCGATCTCCACCTCGGTGATCCAAGGCGCCCGCCCCATCGCCACCACCGGCAATGTCTCATCGACGTGGTGCGCGCCGCGCAGCCGCTGCGCCAACACCTCGACCAGCAGCGATCCGGTCAATTCCTCGATCACCCCGGCATGGTGGAACGCGGACAATGCGTTGGGTGACGCGAACAATACCTGGCCTTGGGTGTTGAGCCGGAGCACGCCATCGCCCACCCGTGGCTGGTGGCGGGCACCACCCGACGGCGCGCTCAACGCCGGAAACTCGCCGCGCGCAATCATGCCGACCAGTTCGTCCGCGAGTTGCATGTAGTTGATCTCAAGGCGTGACGGATTACGCAACGCACCCATGTTGGCGTGCCGCGTGATCACCGCGATCCGCCGGGACTCGTGGACCACCGGGATGAACTCTTCCCGCACGCCATATGAACCATGCCACCGCGGATCGTGATGCCGCTGGATCGCGCCGGTCGCAATGGCCGCGGCCATCTCGGTGCGCTGATTCGGGTCCGCCAGCGTACCGACCACATCCTCGTGATAGATCGTGGAACCCGTGCCGGGACGCCGCAACGCCGCCGCCACGAACGAACCGGTCGTGGTGGGCAGCCACATCACCAAATCCGCGAATGCTAGATCAGCGACGATCTGCCATTCCGCAGTCAAGCGCCGGATCCACTCTTGGTCTTCGGGCGCAAGGTCGCTGGTGCGCTCAGCGATCGAGGCAAACGAAGACACTGGTCGATCCTAACCATTCGGGCAACCGAACCTGAACGGATGTGCCCCACGCCCCAGTAGCGTCCCGGTAAAATCCGGAAACTGAGCCCATTTGCCGGGGCCTCAGGGCGCGGGTACGGCTAGCCTGGGTAGGTGATTTGGACCGCTCGCTACGACTATCCCGCTCCCCCTGAGCGCGTTGCACACATTTTCGCGGACCAGGCGTTCGCTTTGGCGGTGGCATTGGCGGCCGGAGCGGTATCACCGCAGGTAGAGGTCAGCGCCGAGCCATCCGGTGAGTTTACGGTGACCGCACGAACGGTCAACCCGGCCACATCCCTGCCTGCTCAGTTCGCCACCCTGGCGCCAGGTGGTTTGGAGATCCGCCAGGCCCAGGTGTGGGAGGCCCCCGGTCCGGCCGGTGAGCGCGCCGCCACCTTGGCCGGAGAGATCACCGGAGCGTTAGTCCGCATCACCGCCCAGATCGCGTTGACCCCGACCCCCCAGGGCAGTCAGCTAGCGGTCGATGGCGAGATCACCGCCGCGTTGCCGCTGCTCGGCGCCGCTCTCGAAAAGGCCGCCATGCCGGCCGCACTGGGTTATTTGGCGGCCCAGGATCAAGTGCTCCGCCGCTGGATCGCCCAAGAACTGCCGGCCGACCCGCCCGAACGATCAACCCAGCAGTCAACCCAGCAGTCAACCGAGGGGTGGGACGGCTGCCAACACGTCGACCACGAAGATCAGAGTTGAGTTCGCCGGGATGGTGGTCCGCTCCTCATCGCCATAACCCAGGTCCGGTGGGATCACCAGGAGCACCTGGCTGCCGACCGGGACCCCAACCAAGCCCTCCAGCCAGCCTTGGATCACGCCGCCAGTCATTGAGAAACTGTAGGGCTGACCACGGTCCCACGAACTGTCGAACGCTGTCCCGTCCCACAGCCAGCCGGAGTAGTGGGCGGTGACGCCCTGGGCCTCCCCGACCGGCTCCCCGCTGCCGCGGATCAGGAGTTGGCTGACCAACTCTGTGGGTGGCTCCGCCCCGGCCGGCACCTTGATTGATGGCCGGCCGTCGGCACCGAGCGTCACCTGAGGCAGATTCGGGTCCTCGGGACTCACCGTGACTCCCTCGGCCCGCTCCAGCGGTTGCTGCATGCTGATGATGGTGAGGGCAACCAGGTAGGTGGTCGGCGCCGACGGCGAAGCGCTCCCCGATTCATCCACCGTCTGCGGGGTTTCCCGGAACGCCGTGATCACATTGGCGCCCACCTTCTGACCAATCAGGGCCGGCCACAGGTAATCTCCCTCGGGTTCTGCTTCAGCCATCTGATAAGGCATGGGCGCCGCGCCCTCAACATAAGTCGAAGCGAGCACCGTGGCATCTTGACCAGTCACAATGATGTAGTTGAGGGCCACCACCGCACCAGGCTCGACCACCTCGCCGGTGCCCTCCTTGGCCACCCGGAACGCGCGGTCCTCGCCCAAGTCGAACGGAGCAGTGAACTCCAAGCTGGGCGGCGTGCCGTCCACCCACGTGACGGCGGCCAGCGGACCGTTTAGAGACGTGGCCGACCCGTCATCGCGGCCGGCAACTGCCTGGCAGCCTGCGCTCAGTAAACCAATACTGGTGACGGCCGCAATGGCCCAACGCTTGTTCATTCCGGCTCCTTCGATCCATTCAACAGGGGCCAACCCTATAGGACTTCCCTGGCAGGACAACGCCGACAGGACTACCCCGGGCGGGACTACCCCGGCAGGACTGCCCCCGGCAAAACTACCCGGGTGAGGCGCGCCAAGGCGAGCTAACTGGCTTCGCGGCGCACGGCATCGGCGATCTCTTGGGACCACGCGGCAATGTCTTCCCAGTTGCGGAAGTCCCCGGGCGGTGAACCCCACATGCGCAACGTCGCGCGCTCGGTGGCCTTCAACCGGTCGAACCACATGGCACCACCGAACATGCGCGCATCGCGAATCTGGGTAATCCGGACCAGTTGCCGGGCGTCGGGCGGCAAGACCACGGCGCTGGGATCGGCCGCCCCGAGCGGCCCGGAACAAAACAAATACGTGATCCGGGAAGCAAGTTGGTCGCCCCAGCGGTAAGCCAAGGCGGTCATGGCCGGCAACATCTTGTTGGCGTAGACCCCGGTACCCAGGATCACTACCTCGTAGTCGGCGATTGAGGTGACCTGTTCGGCCGGGCGGTAGGACGCAGCGATGCCCGCACCACGCAAGTTTTCGGCGATGCGGCGGCCGATATCCATGGTGGACCCATGGCGCGATGCCACCGCTATGAGAGCCTTCATCCCAAGATTCGCCTCCGCCGAGCCTCGTGAGCGTTTCTAAACTTTATCCGGGCACCCCCGGGCACACCAAACCCCAAGCGACATGGCGCGCCTTCCGCCCAGTTCGGTGCGACGCAGTGTGACAAAACTCACACTTTCGCTTTCCCTTGGCGGGGCTGGACGTGATAGCCTCCGTGGCGTGTCTTTACGCGCGCACTGCCTGACGCCGGCCTGGCCGGCTGGACCGGATGGTGCGCGAATGTCCGCGCGAATGCTTTAGCGGCGGCTCGCTGAGCGGGCAAGTCCCAGCCCGGCCGCGCCGCCCTTCAAGACAGCCATTTCGTCCGCCTTCCCATGCGACCAGTTAGGCCTCCACCATGATTGAACTCGTAGGTCTCCGCAAGGAGTTCACCACCAAAGCCGGGGTGGTGACAGCGCTTGACGGGATTGACCTCGCAGTGCCCGATGCCGCCATCCACGGCATCGTTGGACCGTCTGGTGCCGGCAAGTCCACTTTGATCCGCTGCCTGACGTTGTTGGAGCGGCCCACCGCCGGGGAGGTCAAGATTGACGGCGAAGACCTAGCGGCGCTGCCCCAACGCCAACTGCGGACCCAACGCCACCGCATCGGGATGGTGTTTCAGCATGTCAACCTGTTCGATTCGCGTACCGCAGAGGCGAACGTGGCCTATCCGTTGCGGGTTTGCGGCGCGCCGAAGCGGCAGGCCGGTGCCCGGGCCCACGAATTGTTGGAGTTGGTGGGCCTCGCCGATCGTGGCCGGTCCTATCCGGCCCAACTGTCCGGCGGCCAACGTCAGCGGGTCGGTATTGCCCGGGCTTTGGCGGCGGAGCCGTCGGTGCTGTTGTGCGACGAACCGTCGTCGGCGCTGGATTGGGCCACAACCCGCCAGATCCTCGAGTTGATCCAGCGGGTCAACCGCACCTTGGGCCTGACGGTGCTGGTCATCACCCACGAAATGGCGGTGGTGCGTCAGGTCTGTGATTCGGTGTCATTGCTGGCAGAGGGGCGGATTGTCCAATCGGGGCCGATCGGCGAGATGGTGACGGATTACGGCTCGCCGCTCGCCCGGGAACTGATTCCGTTGGCGGCTAGACCGGTCGGCGCGGCGGGCGCCCAGCTTGAGGTGTCGTTCTCGTCGGCCGATTTCTCGGTGCGCGATGTGTTGCGCCTCCTGACGGACCTGGGCCCCGACACGGCGATCGAGACCGGCACGTTGGAGACGCTGGCCGGCCATCGGGTGGGGCGCTTCCAGATTGAGACCGCTGCCGCCGCCGTGCCGCGCGTGATTGGGCAATTGGAGGCGGCGGGTCTGCACGTGATTGCCGCCGACCAGCCGAAAACCCAGGACGATGCCGTCTCCCGCCTCCCCGGCCCACCACCCGGCCCAGCCGTCCCCCGGGCGGCGGCGGGTGCGGTAGGGGGCGCGGGGCGGCCGGGCGGCGCACCCAACCCGGATGGTGAGGGAGTGGCGTCATGATCACGGCAATCGGCGTGCTGGCGGCGACCGACCGCGGGACCTGGCTGAACAACGAGTACTTCACCGACCGGATTTGGGATGCGCTGGGCGGAACATTGGGCCAGGTTGCCCTCTCTGCGGCGATCGGGGTGATCTGCGGGCTGCCGTTGGGGCTCGCGGTGTGGTTTACCGCGCCCACGGGCCTGCGGCCCACACCCCTGGTCAACCGCGCCCTGAACGTGATTGTGGACCTGGGCCGGGCCATCCCGTTCATTGTGCTGATGTTGCTGCTGATTGGCCTGACGCGGGCGCTGTTGGGCTCGACAATCGGCTGGCAGGCGGGCATCCCGGCGCTGGCGGTCGGCTGTATCCCGTTTTATGCGCGTCTGGCCGAGAACGCGATCCGCGGTGTGGCGCTGGGCAAGATCGAGGCAGCGCAGATGGCGGGCGCGTCCCGGTGGCAGATCACCTGGGGTGTCGCGGTGCGCGAGGCTCTGCCGGGCCTGGTCGGGGCGGCCACGGTGACCTTTATCACTCTGATCGGCTATTCGATGATCACCGGCACAATTGGCGCCGGCGGGTTAGGTGACCTTGTTTACAACTGGGGTTACACCCGCAACATGCCGGATATTTTGGTCATGGTGGTGATCGTTGTGCTGATCCTGGTCGAAGCAGTCCAGATCCTGGGCGACCGGTTGGTGCGGGCGCTGGACCACACGCGATGACCGCACACACTGGCCTCGTTGGCCACCTCATAGACATCTAACCACTCAAATAACACACCAGATAAAGATAAAAGGAGAGAATAATGCGTAAGTCTTATCGTATGGCGGCGCTCGCGGCAGTGGCGGCCTTCGCCCTGGCAGGCTGCGGCAACGAGGCGGATCAAACGGCTCAAACGGACAGTTCGCCGGGTGCCGGCGAGACCGGGACCAGCGAACTGACCAAGCTCACAGTTGGCGTCAGCCCTGTGCCCCACGGCGACATTCTGCGATTTGTGGAGGAAAACTTGGCGGCCCAGGCCGGTTTAGCCATCGAAATCGTGGATTACCAGGATTACATTTTGCCTAACACCGCGTTGAACGAGGGCGACCTGGATGCCAACTATTTCCAGCATCAACCGTACCTGGATTCGCAGGTTGAGGAATTCGGTTACGACTTCTACGCGTACGATGGCGTGCACATCGAGCCGCTGGGGGTCTACAGCGACAAGCTGGCCGATATCAGCGAGTTGGCGGACGGCGCCGTGATTGGCGTGTCCAACGACCCGGCTAATCAGGCGCGGGGTTTGCGCTTGTTGGAGCAAGCGGGCGTGATCAAGCTGAAGGACACGGGCAGCGCCAATCCGACCATCGCCGACCTCGCCGAGGACACCCCCGTCAAGGTTGAGTTGGTCCAGATCGAACCAAAACTGCTGGCCGTCAACCTGCCGGACTTCGATCTGTCCGTCATCAACGGCAACTATGCGATTGATGCCGGTCTGTCGCCATCCAAGGACGCTTTGGTGCTGGAGAGCGGCACGAACAACCCGTACGCCAACTTCCTGGTGACCCGCACCGCAGACAAGGACAACGCGGCCCTGGCCAAACTCAACGAACTGCTGCACAGTCCCGAAGTCAAAGAGTTCATCGGAGCTACGTGGTCCGATGGGTCTGTGATCGCGGCGTTCTAGCACCCATCACGGCGCTGCGGCGCCCGCCTGCGGCGCCCCGCCGCAGGCCGGCCTCTTGGCAGAGTCTGCTGGTTGGGGTTGCGGGGTGTTGCCGCGTCGGCTGTGTGGCGGCTCCGGTGGTCGCACCGGATTCGGCGATTGACGACTCGTGTTCAGCGGGGACCAGGGCGTGTGAGCACAAGACC
>JAITJY010000162.1 GCA_031278675.1 Bifidobacteriaceae bacterium | reverse complement strand
GGCCGATGCCGCCCCCGCCGCCCCCCAGCCGGGCGCCGCCGGGGAACTCGGCTCCGAGCCGATCGAGTTCTCAACCACCACCTTGACCGTGCCGGCCGGCGGCCAGGCCGCCGTGGATGTGACCATTGATGCGGCGGCCTTCGCGGCCGGCTACCTGGGCGGTTACATCACGGCCACAGACCAGACCGGCTCGGCGGTCCTGCGGACCCCACTCGGAGCGGCCAAGGAACCCGAAAAACACCAGTTGACCATCACCGCGACAGATCATGACGGCCAGCCGATCGAACAGTCCAACCTGAACCACGACCTGACCTTGATTGATTTGAACCGGGGCTGGTTCCTGCCGCTCCGGCCATCCGAGGGCAAAGTCACCTTGGACCTGGCGGTCGGCGATTACGCGCTGCTCGCGCACGCGGCCAAGTCCAATGCGACGGGCGGCGCCGATGAACTGGTCGCTGCCGTCCCGGTGACCGGTTTCAACGCTGACCGGACCGTCGCGGTGGACGGAAGGACCGCCAAACTGGTCACCGCGCCGGTCGACCGGCCGGTCGATGGCCTGGTCACCGCCCAGGTGACCCTGTCCGTTGGGGATGGGGCAGACGGCATGGAGTTCTCCACCGGGGTGGCTAGCGCGGTCAGCCCGCTCGGCGCCAACCTGACCTATTTGCTGGCCGGCCCCGCCAGCGACGCGGTCAAGGTGACCTATCCGGTGGCGGCATCCTTGACGCAGCCGCTGGTGGAAGGTTCCCTGGACGCTTGTGCCACTAAACCGATACCGTTGGCCGATGCCGTCGAGCGCCTCCCAGCGGGGCGGGCGGCTTTCGGGTTGGTCAGCGCCGGTCAGCAGATACCCAGTGGTGGCTCGGCTGACCAGGCGCTCCTGGTTGAACTGGTTGACCCGGACCCCTCTGAGGCGACCATCGCCGCAGTCGGCGAGGTCCTAGGAGAGGTTCACGCGGCCGGTTATGGCGCCGTGGTGATCGGCTCGAACCGGCCCATCGTGACGCTGTCCGTTGCCCGGTTGGCGACCTATGTGGCGGGCGGGGAAGACGGCATCGGGCAACTGCAAGTCCTGGTAACCAACGAAAGCGGGCTTGACCTGCTGGGGGACCAGGCGTTCGGGGGCTTAACCCTGCACGTTCTGAACCGAGGCACGCCTGAATATGTCTATGAGGTGGGGCGGAGTTTCGGCGCCGATGACGGCGAACTGGAGTTGGCGACAGATGAGCGGGAAACCGCTCAAGTGACCGTCCGCCACCGCGCGATGGGTGCGGCCGGGCAGATTGAGGACGTGTTCTGGGGTGATCACACCGCTATCCCGTCGGCTATCCGGACGCGGCCGGGGGCCAGCTATGTCGCGCATGTTGGGGCTGATCAGCCCTGGTATGTCGGTTCCACACTGCTGAGCGCCGACGGCCTGGCGCCGCTGAACGAGTTCGTCACCGCACCGGTCGAATATCCAGCCGGCGGCGAAGCGGTGGTCAACCTCGGGTCGCAGGTCCACGCTGTCGGATTCGATCCGTCCGGGGGGATTAGCCTGGGCCGGGACGGTGACGTCATGTATGGCGCGGCGCCCCGGTTCATTGACGGACTGGGTGGCGCCGAACTGCCTCGGCCGGATGGCACGGCCCCGGCCTACGGCGCGAGCGCGTTCAAGTTAACCGATTTAACCAGTGGGAAGGTGTTGTTCGAGGCCTCACCCGGTCCGGAGCCGACCCTCGGTTTCTGGATCGAGGACTTGGACCCAGCGGCGCACACGTATCGCTTGGAGGATGTGACCGAAGCGGACAGCGAGGCGTGGTCCTATTCGACCAAGGTGACCTCAAGCTGGGAGTGGGTCTGGCAGACGGCGCCGGACGGCGCGGTCGCGCCGCTGTTGCAGGTGCGCTACGAGTTGGACGGCCTGGACGCCTACAACGCGGGCGCCCCGAGCCAGGCAATAACATTGCACGTCAGCCTGGCCCCCGATGCGCCGACCGTCCCGTCCGGCACGGTTGGTCTGGAAGCCTCTACCGACGGCGGGGCGACTTGGGTGCCGGTTGAACTGCGGGCTGAGGACCCGTCCGGCGCGGTCGAGGGGGCCTATTCGGGTCTGGTGGCCGCCAAGGCGGGCGAGGTGGTGTCGTTGCGTTCGCGGGTGGTGGCCGGGTCGGCCAGCTTTGCTCAGACCGTGCTCAATGCTTATCCGGTGACGGATGCGCCCCGGGGTTTCCTGGGGCCTGAGTCCTGGGAGTCTTGCAAGTCCGCTGGGCCTCAGCCGGGCGAAGCTACGCCAACCGCTCCGGGCGGCCCGAGTGCTTCGGCTGGCCCGGGGAGTCCGGGCGGACCGGGGAGTCCGGGCGGACCGAACACGCCGGGCGGACCGGGTAGTCCGGTTGACCCGGTTGACCCGGACAGCACTGATGCGGCGGCCGGCGGCGCGTCGGATGGGCGGGCCGGGGCCGGCGGAGGCCGGGCTGGCCGGTTGCCGTTCACCGGCGCGGCGGGTGTGGCCCTGGTTGGCGTACTCAGCCTGGTGTTGACCGGTCTAGGTGTGGCGCTGCGAAGGCGGGCTCGGGCCAGATTGGCTGAGCGGGCCCAAGGATAACCAACGGCGGTCGAGCCGACGCCGCCCTGCGCGCTACTGGCGGCGCAGGAGGCGCTCGTAGAACGTCATCATGCGGCCGTAGTTCGCTGTGCTGAGACACTCGTCGGTGCCGTGGATGCGTTGCTGGTCCGCATCGGCCAGGTGGAACGGGGTGAACCGGAGCACGTTCTCCGAGAGGGCGTGGAACCGCCGGGAATCTGTCCCGGCAACCACCAGATAGGGCGTGACCAGCGCCGATGGATACAATTCGCGGGCCAGGGACTCGACCGAACGGAAAAAGTCCGAATCCGTCGGCGAGACGGGAGACGGCTCCGCCTCAATGAGCGGTTCGATCCGGGCGTCGATCCCCGCTCGGGCGATCAGCGCCTCGAAGTGGCGGCGGACGCTGGCCGGCGTGTCGCCGGGCAGCAGGCGGACGTTGACGCTGAAGCGAGCGGTTAGCGGCAGGGCGTTGGGGGCGTCGGCGGCGGACGCCATCGTCGCGGCGAAAGTTGTGCGCACAAGGGCGTTGGTCGCCGGACTGGCCGTCAGTTTGCGGAGCGTCAGCGGGCGCAACAGCCACAAGTTGGCGAGTGCCAGGCGGGTGGCGAACCCCATCTGTCCTGCCAGGCGGCGCAACATGGCTTCGACGGGCGGGATCAGCCGGGGCGGCAGCGGATGCTGCTCGATCATGGTGATGAGTTGCGCCGCCAGCCCCAGTGCCGTGTGTTGCGGCGGGGTGGAGGCGTGCCCGCCGGGCCCGTTCACAGTGAACTGGTAGGCGCATTGTCCTTTTTCGGCGACGCCGATCACCGCCACGGGCGCGCTCACGCCTGGTAGGGCGCCGGTCACGACAATGCCGCCCTCGTCGAGCACCCCCGCGAACCGCACGCCCCGCTCCGCCAGGTGTTCGACGATCCGCGCCGCGCCCCACCGGCCGCCGGTTTCCTCGTCGTGGCCGTAGCAAAAGTAGATGTCCCGCCGGGGGACAAAGCCCGCCCGCATCAGGTTTTCGGCCGCTTCTAGTTGGGCCATTAGCTGGCTCTTGTCGTCGAGCGCGCCCCGCCCCCAGACCATGCCGTCCGCCACCGCCCCGGAGAACGGCGGGTAGCGCCAGCCCGCCTCGCTGCCCGCCTCCACCGGCACCACGTCATAGTGCGCCATCAGCGCTATCGGTTCCAGCCCGGCGCCGCTGTCGCCGGTGCGGCCCGCGCTGCCTGGCCAGCGGTAGACGAGCGCGTAGCCGCTGATCACCTCAAGTTCGCAGCGCTGGTGGAAAAGCGGAAAGCTGGTGGTCAGGAGCTTTTTGAAGGCGTCGAAGGGGGCGAAATCGGTCTCGTCGTAGTTGAGGCGGCTGACGGTGGGCAGCCGGATCGCCGCCCCGAGCCGCTCCAGCGCCTCCGGCGCGACCGCGCCCGTCTCGAAGTCTGGCCCGCCTGGCGGAGGTGGCGCAGGTGGTTGAAAGCGCAGAGTGCGCGTCAACGCCGCCGCGACCAGCCCAGCTATTCCGGAGATCCCGGCGGCTCCGGCCAGCCGCGTCAATCGTGCCGACCGGGCCAGCCACGTGCGCCCGGTCGAGGCTGTCGGCCCGGAGGGCTCTCCGCGCTCGGCGATCCCGGCGGCTCCGGCCAGCCGCGCCAGCCGGGTCAATCGTGCCGACCGGGCTAGCCGCGCGCCCCCGGCGGGCGCGCGCAGCAGAGTTTCGCGAGCGGGAAAACGCAACAATGGCTGAGCGGCGGCGGAGGTCGGATAATGCTCCGACCAAACGAGTTTGGACATGGCTGAACGTCCTAACGGTTGGCGGCGCGCCAAATGAACGCGGTTTCTTGTGTGACTATAACCGATCGTCAGGGCGGGTGCGGCGGGAAGGGAACTGGGGGGACGGCATCGTGCGGCGGGAAGCGAACTGGGGGAACCGGGCGCTCGCGGCGGCGGGCGCTTGACGACCGAAGGTGGCCTGGCAGGGAACCGGGGGTTTGCGGCATCGTTCCACGGCATGGTGTCGGCAGCCCGGCGAACCGGCGCCAAACCGGCACCTCTAAACTGGCCCTCGCGCTGCGGCGGGCGGCACGAGCCGGAGTTGGCGGGCCGCAGCCCATGGCGGAAAACGGGAGAGCGATAGAGCGGCAGTGCCCGCAGCTACGCTGAAACCGTGAACCGCAACCCGGCAGTTGATCGGCCAGCTAATCAGCCCGTTCCCGTCGCGGAGATCGTCTTGTACCAAACCGAGGACGGCCTGACCCGGGTTGATGTGCGCATGGCTGACGAGACGGTCTGGCTGTCTCAGGAGCAGATGGTGACGCTGTTCCAAAGGGACAAGTCGACGATCTCACGGCACATTTCCAACGTCTTCTTAGAAGGAGAACTGGACCGTCAGGGAACTGTTGCAGATTTTGCAACAGTTCAAATTGAGGGTAACCGACGGGTATCCAGGCAGGTCACGCACTATAACCTGGACGTCATCATCTCGGTTGGCTACCGGGTGAAGTCGCTGCGGGGGACGCAGTTCCGGCGCTGGGCGTTGGCGATCCTCAAGGAGTATTTGACTAAGGGCTTCGCCCTGAATGACGCGCTGCTCAAGCAGGCCGGGGGCGGCTTCTATTGGCGGGAGCTGCTCGAGCGCATCCGCGACATCAGGTCGAGCGACAAGGTGTTCTACCGGCAGGTGCTCGATTTGTACGCGACCAGCGTCGACTACGATCCGCGGGCGCCGGAGTCGGTGGCGTTCTTCAAGATTGTGCAGAACAAGATGCACTACGCCGCCCACGGGCACACCGCCGCAGAGGTGATCAAGGGGCGGGCGGACTCATCGCAGCCGTTCATGGGATTGACGGTGTTCGATAGCAGCCAACCGCGACGCAGCGAAGTAGTGGTCGCAAAGAACTATCTCAGCGAACCGGAGTTGGCGAGGCTGAACCGGATGGTCTCGGCCTTCTTCGACTTGGCCGAGTTGCAGGCGATGCGGCATGTGCCGATGTATATGAAGGACTGGATCCAAGAGTTGGATGATTTCGCTGCCCGCTACGGCCAAGGCGTCCTGCCTGGTGCTGGCTCGGTCAGCCACGAAGATGCCATTGAACACGCCACCGCCGAATACAACTCCTATCTCAAGCGCCTGGCCGAACAGCCATCACCAGCCGAACTCGATTACCTTGAAGCGGTCAAGGCTGCGCTAAAGGCGGTCAACGTCAATGCCAAGCAAGCCAACTCGGGCCCGGCCGGAGCGCAGGCACAGGACTGATTGGCCACGCCTGTCCGTGAGCTGGCATAACGAAGCGCCAGCGCTCCCGCCCCGACCGGGTGGACTAGCGGTAAGTTGGCCGGAAGGAAGCCCGCAGGGCAGGGCTGACCAGGACGGAGTCCTTGGTGACCAGGATGGTTTGGGCCTCGGGCAGGCGGTGGGCCAAGCGGGCAGCTAAGGCTGTGCCTCCGACCAAGAGTGCTGTCGAGACCGCATCGGCCACCAGCGCCGATCCCGCGACCACCGTCGCCTGGGCCACCTCGTCTGCGGGCGCGCGTAGCGTCCGCGGGTCGCGGACGTGGCCCGGTTGTTCATCGGTGGACGATGCCGCCACCCCGCCCAGGTGCACCTCCAGCACGCCGAGCGCCTCGTCACGCGCAGCCCCCGGTGACCTGATGCCGATCCGCCACGGACGGTGGTCGCGGGGTGCCGCCGCCGCGATTGAGCTGACCCCGACGGCGACCAGCGCGCTGGTTGCCCCCAGGTCAAGACACAGGCGAAGTGCCTGGTCAGCGGCGTATCCCTTGCCGATCGCACCGAGATCCAGCAGTGGCGGCTCCGCCCCAGGCGCCTCGCCTGCCAGACCCCAAGCGCTTGAGTCCCGCCGGTCAATTCCGCCCAAGCGCGCCTCGTAACGGTGTGCGCCGCCCGGTGGGCCGGTCGGTGAGTGCCGCGGGTCGTGTTGGTCGGTTCCGCCCAAGCGTGCCTCGTAATGGTGTGCGCCGCCCGGCGGGCCGGTCGGTGAGTACTGCGGGTCGTGTTGGTCGGTTCCGTCCAAGCGTGCCTCGTAACGGTGTGCGCCGCCCGGCGGGCTGGTCGGCGGCGAGGGCCGCACCGCGATCAGCCGACCCGGTGGGGCCGGGTCGAACAGTCCGTCTGTTGCCTCCCGCAGGGCTATGGCCCGGCGCAGCACCACCGCCGTGTGGGTTCCGACCGGTGTCCACGCGCCGTAGGCGCGCACCAACTGCGCGACATCCGAATCATCCTGGAAACGGCTGAGTTCCTGTTCGATTTCGCCGATCAGCCGCCGCAGGGCACCCGCAAGCTGTTCCTGGGTGGCAGCGGCGGCCTCCCCGGAGGCGTTCGGACCGAAACAAACCGTGGCCTCGACTAAGGTTCCCATCGCCGGAAAACACAGTTTGGTGGTGGTCTGGCCGGAATCAGCGACCTGACCCGGCGCGGGTCTGGCCGCGCTGACGCGCGCCGCAGCCGGGGCGGGGCCCACTGGTTCTGGGACGGAAGGTGCGGGGGTTGGTGCGGCGGCGGGATTGGGCGCGGGGTGGGGGGTCACTGGGGCGCGCTGGGGCTGAGGCCGAGGGCGGGCTGGGCCTCCTGGGAGGCGACCAGTGCCGCCGTCGCGGCTTCGAGGAACTGGTTGTAGCCGATGGTCGCGCCGCTGATCACGTCGACATCGGCGGGGACCCCGACCTCGATAAGCTGGCGGGCATAAACATCGAACGCTGCGACGGCTTTTTGGGCAGCGCGGTAACGGGCCGGATTGCCGATAGTGCCGTCGTTATTCTTGCCGTAATCCTCGGCTTTGATTGACCCATCTTCTTGGATTGTGACATATTCGCTGGCGCTGATGCGCCCATCGGTCACAGTCACGGTGGCCCGGCCGAAGGCGCCCTCTCCATCAGGATCAGATTCGCCGACAAACACGCCGTCCGTCAAGGGCACCGTGGCGTCGAAACCGGGCGCAGTGGGGCCGCATCCGGTGGCGGCCCAACCCAGGGCGCCTAAACCCAGAGCGCGAAGACCCAAAGCCCAGCGCCGGGGCGCCGCCGGGTCAGCCATGGTGAATCTCGCGAACTACCCGGCCATGGTCCAGAGCGATTTCGCGTTGGCCCTGGCGGGCAACCTCAGGATCATGAGTGACCACCACCAAGGTGGCGCCGTCGGCGTGAAGCGAATGGAAAATATCCAGCACAATCTGTTCGTTGGCGGCATCCAAATTGCCGGTCGGTTCGTCTGCGAGGATCAGTTTCGGGTAGTTGATCAGAGCCCGAGCGATGCAAACCCGCTGCTGTTCACCACCAGAAAGCTGGGCCGGCAAGTGAGTGGCCCGTCCGCCCAATCCGACCTTTTCTAAGGCGGTCAAGGCTTCGGTTTCATCCGGCATGGAATGGTAATACTGCGCCACCATCACGTTTTCGACAGCGTTTAGATGAGGGATTAGATGGAACTTCTGGAAGATCAACCCAACCGTATTCCGGCGGATCGCAGTCAAGTCTTTGGGACGCAGTTCGGACAACTCCACACCGTCCAATGCGACAGTGCCGCTGGTGGCTTTATCCATTGCACCAACAATGTTCATCAATGTGGTTTTGCCGGACCCGGATGGTCCCACAATCGAGAGCCATTCACCTGCGGGTACGCTCAGGTCCACCTCGCTCAGCGCATGCAAATCGCCGTAGACCTTGGACACGCCCCGCAATTCCAGTAAATCAGCCATGTTTGCTCCTTGAACCCTATTCTCCGCGCAACACCAACGCCGGATCTACCTGGGCGGTGCGCCGCACCGGCACCAGGCTAGCGACATATGCCACCACCGTCGATAAAACCACCGCTGCGAGCGCCAGCCACACGTTGAACCCAACACTGCGGTGGAACACCGTCAAGCTGACGAGCTGCGCAAACCCGTAGCCGAGGGCGCAGCCGGCCGCGCCTCCCACCAGCCCCAGCGCCAGGCCTTCCGTCAGGAATTCACGCTCCACCGCCTGGTTCGATGCCCCGAGCGCCTTGAGCAGCGCGATCTCGTTACGCCGTTCTGCGACCACCGCCATCATGGTTGTGCTCACTCCAATCATGGTCAGTGCCAGCACAATTACCGCCACTAAACCTAATAGTGTCCGCAACATATCTAGTACATATGTATCAGAACGCGTGAGTCGTTTGACCCCGGCCGCACTGACCTGGTCCACTTCGGTCGCGATCCGCTCCGCCAACGCGTCGATCTCGCCGCCATTCAGCGCGACCGAGTACTCGACAGCATCTAATATGCCGCTGACCTGGGTCAATGCTTCCAAGTCTGCCAGCGACAGGAACACCATCGAGTCTTCCTCGCCGCCCGTGGTGGTCAC
>JAITJY010000110.1 GCA_031278675.1 Bifidobacteriaceae bacterium | reverse complement strand
GCTCGCCCCCCTCGTCCAAGAACACCCCCACCCGATGCTGTGGGTCCACGCGCAAGCCCTCCACTACCTGCCAGGTTCCACCGACGAGTCGGCGATGGCCGCGTTGCGCAAGGCCGGCTCCCCGAGAACGGCGGCACTGATGAAGGAGCTTCTCTTGGAGCGCCGCAACGCCTGACACGACGCCCGGGTGTTGAACGCGCCGAAGGCGAACACCATCCCCGGGATGTCGCCGATTAGGTCGAGCGGGTCTTTCGTTGTTGGTGTCTCGTTGGTCTTAGGTATTGCCTAAACTTGTCCGACGATGCCGCTTCGTCAGGCCCGCCGGGGTCAGGGGTGGTTTTCCGCACCCGAACGAAAGGGCGCCCGAGTTGTTCGCCGCGCTGGGAATGGACGCCCCCCACAGCGGCCCGCCTGCTCCCAACCCACGCGGTCCATGACCAGACGCTGCCGTTCGAGGTCGCGCCACACCGCGAACCGAACCCCACTACCCGCGCCGCCCTGGCGGAGCCGACCAAGCCGCCCACGGCGAGGTCGAAACCCCAACCTGTGAGCCGTTCGCCGAACACAGCGACACCATCGGCCCATGACCCCGCCGCCGGGCCCCGGCTCCGCGCCCTTGGTGTGTCCCTATCGTCATTCCAACCCCCGGGGAACGCGCCCGGTCGGCGCGGCAAGCGGGCCAACACCCAATCGGTGTTGGCTTTCGTCAAACGGTGCCGGATGAGATCAGCGTTCGAGGGCCTGGCTGGCCGCAGTCTTCGGGGCCGCGCTCCCCGCTTAGGCGTCGGCGGCGCGGGGATGGTAATTTGGTTGCCAATAGACCCCGCCGGGGCTAGAGCCGTCAGGCTTCCCCAACACCGGCGGGCTTTTTTCTGGCTCTCCTGCTGGTGTGGTGGGTGTTTTTCGGGTCGCACGCCGTCCTGTGCTCTAGTGTTTTGTCTTGTCAACAGTCACTGCACTGGAGCTGGGAGGACGGCGTGCGGGTTAAGAGTTTACCGCAGGAATTGTTCGGGGTGGGCGGGGCCGGGGCCGGCGGGGCGGTCAAGGGGCTGCGCTGGGCGCTGTTGAAGGACCCGCAGAACCTGACCGGCGGGCAGAGCGCGGCCCTGGAGTGGGCAGTAGAGCCCAATTAAGCAGTAGAGCCCCAAAAGGCACCAACCAGCCGCCAAGAACCCGCACCCAGTCCAAAAACGAGCCAAAACCAAGATCTAACCGCCACCCCACACCACCCAACCCCCAGGTTTAATCGCAAGCCTAGAGCGCAGGGGCGCGCTGGTAGACGGTTTCCCACCGGTCGGTGAACCCGTCGAGGCTCATCATGGTGATGGAAATGTACCTGGACTCGCCGGTCAAGATCATCCCCAACTCGTGCTCCGCCCACTCGGGTTTGTCCAACTCGCATTCAAACCGCGCGCCCGAAGCCTCCGCGTAGTCGACCGCCGCGTTCGGATGGCGCCATGCGGGGCGCCAGGAGTGCTCAACCGCGAGGTCCAGGTCGCCTAACATGTCCGCGTCGGACAGATACGACCCGAACACGCGGATTCGGTCGACCGACAACGGCTTGGACCGGTCGGCGTTGTAATCGACCGCCCGGCGGAGGACGCCGGCCAAGAGTTCTTCGACCTCGGCCCGGCTGATCAGCGCCCGGAACTCGGCACCGGCCAACAACATCCCGGCGACGGCCGTCCGCCAGCGCTGCTCGCCATCGACCGCGAAAGCAGTGGACAAGAAGCCCGCCTCGGTCAGGGCGAACAGCGCCGCGTCCGCCTCGTCAACTCCAAGCCCGACCCGTTCGGCGATCTCCTCCAAGCTCTGATTGTGGCGGTAGGCCGCCCGAGCGATCGCGCGTGCAACCTCTGGGGCCACCCCGGCCACCGGCACTCCTGGTTTCAGCCGCACAAACCAAGCGTGCCATGCCGTTGCCCCGCTCGGGAAGGACTTTGGTTGGGCCGGGCGCCCCACAGCCCGCACCATCACCAACAAACCTGACGCGCCCCGCACGGGCCAGCAGCGCGAGTAGCGTGCGCAAGGCAGGCACGGCGAGCAAGGCGAGCAGCGCGAGCAGGGCAAGCACGGCGACCAGCGCGAGTAGCGCGAGCAGGGCAAGCACGGCGAGCAGGCGGAGCAGCGTGCGCAAGGCAGGCACGGCGAGCAGCGCGAGCAGGGCAGGCACGGCGAGCAGCGCGAGCAGCGTGCGCAATGCAGGCACGGCGACCAGCGCGAGTAGCGCGCGCAGGGCAGGCGCGGCGAGCAGCGCGAGCAGCGCGCGCAGGCCAGGCACGGCGACCAGCGCGCGGGGGCTAGCCGCCCCAGACGACCAGCTCGCAATGCTCGGCCGCGTGAGTGAAGTCCCGGTCAGTTGTGAGCAAGGCCAGACCACGCCCAATACACAGTTGCGCGATCAGCGCGTCTATTGTGCTTAGCTGCACTCCCGCGCTCCGGCATGAGTCGCGCAGCCGAGCCGCCGCAATGTGGTCCTCCCGGTTCGGTTGGATCATTTCAATGGGCCTGAACGCCTCCAAGATGCGCTCCCGCGACGCTTCGCGCGCAAACCCCTGAAACAGTTCTTGAAGAATCAACCCGGTAGTCACAACCCGCTCCCCGCCCTGGAGCGCCCACTGTAGTGCCCTCACCCGCAGGTCGTGGACGGGACCGCCGCGCCGCAGCAACAGCGACCAGACACTGGTATCCACCATCAGCGCCATCAGCGCGACCGTTCCGCCTTGTAATCGAAACCGTCATCCCATTCCAGGCTCCCCGCCAGTTCCGCCAACGCGGCCTGCTCCCGCCGGGCGACGAACTCCTCCAGCGCCATGGTCACGGCCGCCTTCTTGGTTGGCGCGCCGCTCACCACGAGCGCACGGTCCAGCAAGCCCGGGTCCAAGGCCAGATTAGTTGCCATGTGCGCCTCCTTACACATCCTTCCACACAACCTTCTACACATTATTCTACACAAAGCCTCACACTTAGCCTTACACATGCCCCGCGACGATGGCGACATCCGCGCCGCCCCAGCGACCAGTCAGGCCCACCTGAGCCCGTCCGCCGGGTGAACGAGCTGCACCAGGCCACCCGCCAGTACAGACAACAGTGTGACACTTAACAAATGCGAAACGGCGTCTGGGCCCTCTGGCCTTGGGAGCGGGACGGGGCAGACGGCATCGTCCCTGGGCCACGCCACGATATCTTCAGTTCTATGCCGTTTGGCTTGGTGACGGCGGGTATTGGCCTGGTGATTGTGCTGGGGGCGATCTTCGTCTTGCGGCGCACGCGCCAACGCATCCGGGCGCGCCGGACCTGGCGGACGGCGGCCTCGGTGGTGGGAACGTTAACGCTGGTGACCGGGCTGGGGGTCGGCGTCAACGCGTATGTGGGCTGGGTGCCGAATCTTGAGGGGGCGGCCATCCGGGCGGGGCTGCCGAACAGTTTCCGGCCCGAAGCCCAGTTGGCGGACCAGGCGCCGGACGCCGATCAGCTCGGGGATACGCCGATCACCAGCTCCGCCACCCCGGTCGCGAGCGCCCTGGACATCCCTGCGGGGCTGGACCCGAGCAATGAGCGGTCGGCGCGGGGCGGGATTGGGCGGTTCGTCTTACCGGCGCCTAAGGCTCTCAACATGCCGGGCCACGACGTGCTGATCTATACGCCGCCGGCCTACGACCCATCCGGCGCGATCGCCTACCCGGTGATCTATTTGGCGCACGGGTCGCCTGGATCGGCGGCGGATTGGATGGCGGCGGGCGCCCCGGCGGTGGTGGATGCGCTGATCGCCGCGCGCGAGATCCCGCCCGTGATCCTGGTTTCGCCGGGTCTGCACGCGGTGGGGGCCGCAGAATCCGGCTGCCTCGACGCGACCAAGCCGGGCGGCTCGCAGGTCGAGTCCTACCTGTACACCGTGGTGCTTCCCTGGGTGGAAAATCATCTGCCTGTCGCGCTGGACCGCCGTTACACGGCGATCGGCGGCATGTCGATGGGCGGCTATTGCGCCGTTGACCAGGGCCTACGCCACAATGAGACCTTCTCGACCATCCTGTCTATGCTGCCCTACGGTGAGCCTGGCGCTGCCGGGCATGCGATGAAATCCAGCCAGGCAGAGGTGGATGCCGTCACCCCGCTGAAGTACATCGAGACCCGCGAAGAGTTGGACGAGTATCCAGTTGCGACGTGGTTCGGGGTCGATGCGCCGGAGGTCAATAAGCGGGTCGGGCTCGACGCCCAGCAGATGGCTGCGGCTCTGCGCCTGCGTGGCCAGGTCGTGGAGATTTATGTTGAGCCGGTCGGCGGTCACACATGGACGATGGCGATCGCTTCCCTCCCAGCCGGGTTGCGGTTTTGGGGACAGCAGATGGCAGCCGATGCCGACTAATCCCCACCGCCGGCTCCGGCCCTGCGGGTTGCGGGCCGGGCAGGGGCGGCGAATGCGGGACTCAGCATCGATCCACCGATCCTCGCCTACTGCGCTGCTCGCCAGCCAGGACGGTGTTGAACAACACCGTCCGACCGTGCCCGCGCAGGGGAGAGCGAAGCTCTCACCAGCGGAAACGCGGCAGACAAGCGCTGTCGGACGCCCCCGGCCGACCGGGCAGGCCACCGGGTAGCCATCGCCGGCCAGGAACGCCCATCGCACCCGTCTGGTGCTTCCCTCCGGCGATCATCGGTCGATCCAGGCTCAGCGATGCGGTGGGGTGGGTCTAGATGCGGGCGCCGAAGACCGCAGTGCCGAGGCGGACCATTGTGGCGCCTTCAGCGATGGCTTCCTCTAGATCGCCGCTCATGCCCATGGACAGTTCGGCCGCCTGGGCGGTCCCTGGCGCGCCGCTGGCAACTACTTGGTCACGGATGTGCCGCAGGGCGGCGTAGGCGCGGCGGATCTCGCCCGCATCCGCCACCAGCGGACCAATTGTCATAAAACCGGTGAGTCGCAGCCCGCTTAGGGCACTGATTTGGTGGGCTAGCGCCTCGGCCTCTTCTGGCGCGATACCAGATTTGGTGGGTTCGCCAGAGACGTTGACCTGCACCATGACATCGAGTGGGCGCTCGCGAACCGACGCGCGGCGGCTCGCCCGCTCAGCGAGGCGCAGCGAATCGACCGTTTGGATGCAGTCCGCCCAACGCAGTGCAGCGTTGACCTTGTTGGATTGCAGCGGGCCGATCAGGTGTAATTCATGGGGCAGACCGGCCAATTCTGGACCTTTGGCAACCATCTCTTGGACTCGGTTTTCGCCGATCAGGCTGGCTCCCGCCGCCAGCGCCGCGCGGATCAGGGCTGCGGGCTGCGTCTTGGTGGCGAGCAGCACCCGCACCGACCCGGCCGGCCGCCCAGACGCCGCACACGCGGCGTCAACCCGCTCCTGGGCCCGCGCCCACCGTTCTGCAACTAACCGTTCCAGGCGCTCCGCGCCCTCCGGCCGCGCCATCCCCGGAGCAGCGTCCGGCCCGGCCAAGTCCGCACTCTCCGCGCCCCCGGCGCCCAGCCCAGCCGTAGCATCCGGCCCGGCCACGCCCGCGCCCCCGGCGCCCAGCCCTCCCGTAGCATCCAGCCCGCCCGCGCCCCCGCCGTTCCCCGGGGCCAAGCCCGCACTTCTGCTCGTTAGCGATTCAGGCCGATTCACTCGCTGCCCCAGCGGCGACCCGTTCGTTATTCTTCAAACGCACGGGCACCACCATGACAGGGCAGCGGGCATGATGCAACACGGCTTGGCTGGTTGACCCGAGCAGCAGCCCCGAGAACCCGCCCCGCCCGCGGCTTCCGACCACAACAAGATCCGCCGATCCCGAGAACTCCACCAACAGCGCCGCCGCCGTGCCGTCTAGGGCATGGTGGCGCACGGTGAACCCGGCGGGCAGGTCCCGGCCTTCGAGTTCCTCGGCGATCACCCGGCCGACCTCGGTTTCGAGTTCCATCAGGACGGCCGAATGGTCCACCTGGCCCGGCGCCCACGCCATGAGGCTGGTTCCCGCCGCGATCGGCATGGAGGAGAACGCGATCAGTTCGGCGTCCCAGTCGATCGCGGCGTCCACAGCGTGTTTCAAGGCCACACGGGACGCTTCCGACCCGTCGATCCCGACCACGATCTTCCGCACCGGCACGCTCACCCCCGCGCCCGCTCCCGTCTCCGCCCCGCCGCCCGATGCCGTCTCCGCACCCGCCGCCGCCCCGCTGCCCGCTGCCGTCTCCGCACCCGCCGCTGCCCCGCCGCCCGGCCCACGCTCGCCCGCCGCTGCCGCCGCACCGCCGCCCGGCCCAGGCTCACCCGCTGTTGCAGTGCTACCGGCTGCGGGGCGCTGACCCGAGCCGACGGCACCCGCCGCTGCCCCGCCGCCCGCTCCCGAATCGACCCGGCGTTCGGGCTCCAACTGATTCCAGCGGGCGGGCACCACGACTGTGGGGCAATGGGCATGGACCGGTAAAGCGGTGCTGACGGTGCCGAGCAGGCGCTCGGCGAAACCGCCTTTGCCGCGGGTCCCGACCACCGCGAGACCAGCCTGTTTGGAGTGTTCCACCAAGACGCCGGCGGCGTCGCCAACCTCGGTGGTTCCCTCGACGTGTGGATGAATCGCTTGCGCGTGGCGGACGGCGAGGTCAACGACGCTGGAGGCGCCCTCTTCCAAGGCGGTGCTCCCGAGGTCGAGGTAGGCGTCATCGGCCGAACCGGCGCCGAACCGGGGCACTGTGTACGCGCAAACCACCCGCAACGGCGCTTGTCTGCGCTTCGCGGCGTGCGCGGCCCACTTCAGGGCGTTCAACGATGATTCCGAGCCATCCACGCCAACTATAACTGCCGGCCTCTTAGGCTTCATGTCCCCCGCTCCTTTGCAATCAACGCCCAGCGCCGTCTAGCAAACTGCCTTAGTTTTACCAGGTCGTGGGCAGTGGATGAGACATAGCTTACAGGAACGTTACCGAGTCGCGACGAGCCGCACTGGGTGGCCGAAACCCTTGCACCTGAGCCGAGTTTCGCTCACGCGGGGTCCCCGCGAGATCTCACAGCGAAGCGGGGGAGTTCGTGGGGTGCGGCCAGACCTCCGCCTGGCTAGCCACCGCGCCGGGCCGCGCGCGAATCGCACAGATCTGACGCGAGCGCCCACTAGACTGGCCTACGTCATTTCAGCCAGTTAGCGGCGTCCGGTTCGCCCCGCAACGAGAGGTTTTCGCCCAGCCATGTATGTGCTGCACGCCGTCTGGTCCAGTCAAACCGGTCCGATGGTTTGGGCGGAAGATTCCGCCGCTCGAGTCAAGAGCCCCAGTTATGCCTACCGTTCGGCCCGTCCGCACCCGTTTGCGCTGGCGGCCGGCCCGCTCGCGGCGCTGTTGGCGACAAGCGATGTGCCGCTGACCTCGCCTGCCACGCCATCGTCCGATGCCGCCCCCACAGTCCCAGCCGCTCACACCGGCCGCGCCGTGGTCCCCGCCGCCCAGGCCGATGCCGTCGCCGCCACCCCAGCCGCTCACGCCGGCCCCACCGCCCAGGCCGATGCCGTCGCCGCCACCCCGGTTGCTCACACCGGCCGCGCCGCCCAGGCCGCTGCCGTCGCTGCGGGATTAGCGCCCGGTTCGCTCCGCGACCAAGCATCCCGGTCCACCGCGCAAACCAGCGAGGCGAGCGGGGCGGCGCCGGGAGACGCTGCTGAGCAGCGCGTTCCGCTGTTCTTGCCGTCGTGGCCAAGTTCGCCGCTCGATTCGCCCGAACTGGTCCGGACCAGGCCGCGGCGCGGCAGCCCCAACGCGCCGGTGCTGGCACGTTGGGCGGTGCCAGCGGTCGCGATCGACCCGACGCGGCTGGAGGAATTCATCCAGGCGGGCCTGCCGGATGTACGGTTCGGTCAGTCCATCTACTATTTGGCAGCCCTCGCAGAGTTCGCTGTGGACCTCGCCGAACGCGGCCGCGTCAAGCCGGTCCTCACGCCACTGGACTACCCGCCACCCGCAAAGCCGACCGGCCGCGCCGGCGAAGGGGCCGCGACCTGGCGCGCCCATTGGGTGCCTGTGGCGGCGGGACACGATCTGACGGTGTTCCAGGGAATGGTCGCGGCTCTGCCGCCGATTGTCCGGGCCGAAGCGCTGACGGACCGGGAACTGGACGCGGTTAGCCCAGATGACCTGGTCACTCAGATGATCGAAGCGCTCGTAGACGCCGCAGTGCGGGCCAGAGCCCACCAAGCCGGACTGCGCCTGAAAGATACTGTGCCGCCGCGCCGGTCTCACAGCCCGGGCCGGCTACCGGCCACGGAAGCTTGGCTCGCGGCGCTGATCAGCCCAACGGGCATATTCACGGCGACCCCGAAACAGATGCAGCCGCTAAGGGTGGCTTTGGCGGCATGGGACAGTGTGGGCGCAGGTCCCGCCGGCCCTGCCGAACTGGTCTTCCGCCTGGTAGACCCGGATATGACCGAAGCCATTGCGGTCTACCAGTCAGGTGGCGAAGCTCTGGGCGAACCGGGGCCCAGGGGGCAAGACCGGGGCTGGTATGAACCAGATGAAGACGACCCAGACCAAGACGAACCGGACTGGTCCGACCCAGACCAAGATGAACCGGACTGGTCCGACCCAGACCAAGACGAACTGGACCGGTTCGACCCGGACCAAGACGAACCGGACTGGTCCGACCCAGACAATGACGAACTGGGCGAAGGGGAACGGGACGAGGAAGCGGAGGCGGGCGGCACGGCATCGGCGGCGTGGCGAATCAACTTCGAGCTTCGCTCCCAAGCCGACCCAAGCCTGATGGTGCCGGCCGTGCAGGTGTGGGACGGGGCTGCGGCGCTGCGACGGT